>JBJTKE010000224.1:0-1584 GCA_046096285.1 Chloroflexota bacterium | reverse complement strand
GTCGGCGGGGGCGGTGGGGGCGGCTGGCGGCGGGAGGGAGGGAGCCGCCAGTCGCCTGTTGCCCGTCGCCGGCCCTGCCGGGGGGCGGGGCTACACCATGAGATAGGTGGAGGCGTTCTGGGAGACGTTGCGGGGGGTTCCCGCCCGCACGTCCTCGAGGAACGGCAGCTGCCAGAGTTCGTACTGCTGGTTCCTGCCGATGGAGACCTCGATGGCGGAACTGTCCCAGGTCTTCGCGCCGGTGCGGTTGAAGAAGGTCCGCTTGCCGGTCCAGACCATGCTGGTGACGGGGCGCCACGAGATGTCGACGGCGGGATTGAGGCGGTCGCCGAAACTGTCGTAGATGTGGATGCGCAGGGTGTCGAGGAACCGGGTTCCCTGGTCCTCGCGGCTGATGCGGTTGACGACGACCAGGCCGATCTCCTGCCAGGTGTCGATCCGGCAGACGGATGCCCCGCCGAGGAAGGTCCCGGGGAAGCCCGCCGTGGAGACCGTACCGGAGGCGGCCGGCCGGCCGGGAACGAGGACCGGCGGTTCCTCCCCGCCGCGGGGATCGCCGAAGCGGGCGCCGCCCGATTCCGGCCTGCGCTTCGCGGAGGTTCCCGCGGACGCGCCGCCGAGGGTGGCGGCGACGAGGCCGCCGAGGGAGCCGAGCAACCGGCGCCTGCTGATCAGGCGCGCGCCCGCCGCGCCGGTCGCGATGACGGGGCTCCCGCGGCGTACCGCGTCAGCGTCGCTTGTGGACGGGAGCGAATCGATGCCGCCGCTCTCGCCTGACCAGAACCCGGTATTCGAGGACATGCCGGACCTCCTGTCCGTTGACGCAATGGCCGCCCGTCGCGGGCGGGGTGGCGTTGAAGAGCCAGGGTGATGCCGCCGTGCCCTGCGGTGGTTGCGGCGGCGCGGCGGCGCGGCGGTACGGCGATACGGCTGCGCCGGCGCGGGACTCCGCGCCGGCGCAGCAGGGACCCGCGCCGGGCCGGGGGGCTAGCGGGGCGGCAGGGCCGCGCGCTCCGCGGGGGTGAGGACGCTCATCGCGTCGGGGGATTCGGCGGCGGCGAGTTCGCCGGTTGGGCCGTCCCCGGCGACGTTGGAGCGCGGCCCGGCCAGGGAGTAGTCGGCCACCGTGCTGTCGACGCCCGGGGAGAAGAACAGGTCCTGGTCCGGCGATCCGCCGCTGTAGCCGTCCACCATGTACGCGGGAGCGCCTGCGGCCCCGGACGAGGCAGCGACGGAGAGGGTGACCAACGCCGCGCTGGCGATCGCGCCGAGCAACCGGGCGGCGCTCCCGAAGGTCCGCCCGTCGCCGAACTGGCGGGGGCCGTGCGGGGAGAAGTAAGTCGTGGACATGAGCAAACCTCCTGTACGCCGCCCTCGGGGCGGCCTGTCATGCCGGCACATTCCGGCCATGCAGACAGGCTAGGGACCGCGGCGCGGCGGGGGTACGTGCGATGAATGCGTGTTCCATGCGCGACGCCGACATGGTTGGCACACGCTGGTTGCCGGCGGGTTCCGGGAGGTCCGGGGATTCCGGCGAGGTGGCCGAATCGCGAGCCCCATCTCCCGCCGCGGCGGGAGATGGGG
>JBJTKE010000223.1:0-7642 GCA_046096285.1 Chloroflexota bacterium | reverse complement strand
CGACGGGTCCAGCAGCAGCACCTCGACCGGCTTCCCAAGGTCATACCACGTGGGAATGTCCGGGATGCAGATGCTGCCCTTCTCGCCGTGGATCTCGAAGACCGGGGCGGTCGTGCGCGGGGTCGAAAAGCTGCTGAACAGCTGCCCGAAAGCCGGGCCGTCCGGGCCGTCCCACGTGAGGTGGATCAGCATCAGGTCGTAGCCGCTCACCGGGACGCGCTCCCCGTACCGCCCCGGGATGGTGCTGATCCGCTCCGGGTTGACGACGCCGCCGACCGCCGAAACCGACCGCGCCGGCCCCAGCAGCCCGGTCATCCCGTGCAGCGGGTAGACCCCGGTGTCGAGCGTCGGCCCGACCGCCGCGGTGTAGAAGACCGCCGGATCGCCCTTGTACTCCCGCCAGAGCGCGGGGCCCATGTTGGCCTGCTGGGCGGCGATCATCGTCGGCCGCCCGATCAGCCCGGCGGCCAGTTGCTCCTTCAGCCAGCGGAAGCGGGACGACGCCATCGTGGCCGGCGCGCAGAGCAGCAGCACGCCCCGCTCGGCGGCGAGATCGCGCAGGTCGCGCGCCTCCTCCAGCGACCCGGCGATGGGCTTCTCGGAGTAGCAGTTCAGCCCGGCCGCAAGGATCTTCCGGGTCGTCTCGTAGTGGAACGGCGCGGGGGAGAGGTTCAGCACGCCGTCCAGCCCCGGCGCGGCGAGCATCTCCTCCAGCGTGGGATAGACCGCGCACGGCTCCCCGAGGACGCCGCCCACCTCCCGCGCGAACTGCGCCGCGCGCTCCCCCACCGGATCGGTGCAGGCCGCCACCGCCGCCCGTCCGCGCAGGGCGGCCAGCCCCGGCAGGTAGGTGCGGAAGGCCACATCGCCGCAACCGAGCACGCCGAGCCGGATCATCGGGTCATCCCTTCACGCCGCCGCTCCCAGATTCCGCCCGGAAGTCTAGCCGGGAGCGCCGTTCGCCAGCATCGCTCCCCACCCGGGAGATCGCCGCCCTCCGGCCGGGGCTGCCGCGCTGGACGCTGGACGACCCGGCGAACGGGAATTTGCTGGAGATGGGGTTCGCGGCGGTGGCGGTGGAGGAGGTGGCGGCTGCTTGGCGGTCGGCTCGCAACGAATCAAAACGAACACCCGGTAGATCGGCTGTAACAGGATTTCAAGGTGTTCCCGAAGCCGGGCAGCAACGAGATCCCTGCCCGAACGATGCACTTCGCCATCGCGGTCGTTGAGCATGACGCCCTCGGGCGCGCTCGGGCTGATCCAGCCAATCGCCTCGTAGATGGCGTCGTGAGTCGCGTCGAGGCCGGGACGAACCCAGGTCGCCTCATGGTGCGCTCGATCGTGAAGAGGCCAGACGTGGCCGCCATGCTGGTCACCCACGCCGCGCCCGGCGGCGGGCCCGGGGCGCGGGGCCGGGGGGATCGGCTCGAACAGCACAACAGGCCGGGCGATGCCTCGCGGAGCCACCCCGCACACCCTGTCACCGAAGCATCAGCGGACGTGAGCGAAACGCTCACGTTCACGCCCGCTGACCCACCAGCGCGTGCTTTCCCGGAATCGATCCTCACGTCCTCATGCCGTCGGCTGCAGGCGGCCGCCGGGCGGCCGCGCCACCGGGTCGGGGTCGGCCAGCAGCGAGGGCGGCAACTCCCCGAACTCCCCGCACGCCGCCGTGCGCAGGCATTCCGCGGCGCGCGCCGCGAGGCGCTCGAGGTCCGCGCGCGGCAGCGCGGCGGGGGCCGTCACCCCCACCCGGTTCACCATCGGCCCCACCCGCACCCAGATGTCCGCCGCCTGCCAGGCGGGCTGGCGCGGGCCGCCGGAGGCCAGGTAGGTGGCCAGCACCGCCCGGTCGCCCGCCTCGAGGCCCTCCGTGATCTCCAGGTCCAGCCGCCCCAGCGGGTCCTCCGACTGCACCTGCTCCACCTCCTTGTCGATGTAGGCGTCGGCCGCCGCGGCATCCGGGAAGACCGACAGCGTGTGCCACAGGCCCAGTTCCACGTCCACCCGGGCGTTGGCGGGCAGGTCCATCCACGAAAGCACCGCCTCACCCACGCCCAGCCCGGCGAGTTGCTCCCGGAGGACCTCCATGTCGGCCTCGGTGGCCGCGTACCAGGGCTGGGCCTCGCCATCCACCAGCAGGTAGTCGAGGCCCTGCTCGCTCATGCCCGGCCACGCATAGCGGGGAATCCGCAGGGCCAGCCCGGAGCCCTCGCCATCGCGCGCCCGGGCCAGCCGCTCACGCGCGGGCGCGGCCAGCGCCGCCAGTTCGCTGAACGACGGGGCGTCCCCGGTGAAATCGGCCAGCGTGACCAGCAGCACCACGTCGCCGTCCCGCACCAGTTCCGCGGCCACGTTGAACATCGTGCCGTCGCGCAGCACGCCCCGGTCGCGGAAGAACAGCGTGTCCGGATCGCCGCCGGGCAGCGGATCGGCCGCCTCCATTCCCGAGGCTGGCAGCGCGAACTGCGCGAACGCCGCGGCCAGTTCCGCCGCGCCGGCCGCCGTCTCCGTCTGCACCAGTTCGGTGTGCAGGCGCCGGGCGAAGTAGTCCGGGTCGTCCGGGAGGGGCGCCGCCAGCGAACCCGACCAGCCCTGCCGCCAACCGCACATCGCCATCGTCGCCCCGAACAGCGCCGCGGCCTGCGGCTTTCCGAGCGTCATCCACTCGAAGGCCTCGGGGGTCGTCCAGCCCGCCCGGGAGATGCGTCCGAAGCCGGCCCCTGCCAGGTCGGAAGACCGCGGCGCGATCCACGCCAGGTCGAGCAGCGGCGCAGGCAGGTCCGCCCGTCCGGCGGAGGCCGGGGCCGGGGCGGCCGCGGCGGGGAGCGCCGCCTCCTCCTCGGAACCGGCGGCCAGCACCGGCGGCGGCCAGATGTCCTCCGGGCACCACGGCGCGGAGAGGCACGACACCGCCAGGCTGCTCGCCGCGTCGAACGCCTTCCAGCCGATCCCCGGGTCCGCGTGCGCCGCCAGCGACCCCGCCCAGCCGCCCCGCACGTACCACACCCGGTAGCCACGCTCGGCCACATCCCCACGCGACGTCCGCCAGGTGAAGGCCACGATCCGGCGCGGGTCGTCGCCACGCTCCGGCGGAATCGGGATCACGTCGCTGACTCCCTCCGGCGGAGCCTCCAGCCACGAGGCGTAGTACCGCTGCACCAGGTCCCGCGCCTGCTGGTCGGATCCCATCCGCCAGAGCCAGCCGTTCCACGAAACGTCCGGTTTCCCCGGACTGCGCACGGTCGATGACCAGGTGAACGCGTCGGCGGCTCCCATCCGCTCGTTGGCCCGGCCGGACGCCGCAACGTCCGCCTCGAGTGCGAGGTAGACCGGCAGTTCCTCGCCGTCCCGGCGGCGGTACTCCTCCCGGTGCACACCACCGAAGCGCGGGTACATCCGGCCCGGCCCCGGCCCGGTCCGCATCTGCGCCGCCGCCGCCCGCTCCACGACCGGGCGGGCAATTTGCGCCGCCAGCGAGGCGGGCGGATGATCGCCCTCGAAATCGAGCACCTGCACGGTCACCACCAGCGGCGGCGTCAGCGCCGTCACCCCAACCGCCTGGTACGGCGCGCCGTCCCCGCCGCTGCCCGAGAGCCGGAACATGACCGCCTCGACGCCGAGGCCGGGGTCGATCGCCATGCGCGAACCGCCCCATTGCGCCACGTGCGCCAGTTGCAGGTCCCATCCGGCGCGGGCCGCCTCCCGGTCCCGGAACTGCGTCACCTGCGTGTTCACGGTCCGCGCGTAGAAGTCGGGATCTTCCTCCCGCGGCCGGGCGAGGCGGCCGAAGTAGCCTTGCTCGAATCCCTTGAGGGCGGTCTCGAAGCGCTCGTGCGCCCCCGTCCCGGCGCTGGTGACGCCCGACTCCGCCGCAAGTGCGTACCGCCCGCCGGAGACGATCCCGTACCCCGGTTCCGGCACCTCGGAGGGCGCGGGCACGATCCAGGCCAGGTCGAGAAAGGACCCCGATTGCCGCTCCGCCGCCGCCGCCGCCGGGACGGGCTGCCTGAACGGGATCGCCAGCATGGCCAGCGCCACGGCCGCCAGCAGGCGCCATGCCGCCGCCGCGCCCGCCGATCCGGAACGACGTCCGCGCGTCATTTCATCCTCCCCGGTCCGGCCCGTCACGCCCCCGCACGGCCCCGGACGAATCGCGTCGCGCAGGCATCGCCGCCGCGCCGTTCGTTGCGCCGCGAAACCGCTCCCGCGTCATGAACGTTGACGCAAGGACGGGGCCAACGGGCGATCCCGCATTGAAGGGGGTGTACGGACACGAGAATTTGACGTAGGATTATCCGCATGGCCGCTTCGTCGTGATCCGGAGTCTTCGACAGATGGACGATGCCCGATTCGAGTCCCTCGTTCGTGCCGTCGCCTCTCGCCGCTCGGTCGGCGCGGGCCTGATCGCCGCCGTCGCCGCCGGCCTTGGCTCCGCGGCGCTTCCCGGGCGCGGGCGGCCCGCCCCGGCGCTGGCGCAGGATTGCGGCGCTGACGGCCAACCGTGCGTGCCCTATGGCTGCTGCCCGGGCTTCGTCTGCTCCGAGACCGCCGTCTGCGTGCCGGAAGGCGGTGGCGGCGGCGGCGAGGAAATCTGTGCCTACGAGGGCGAACTCTGCGCCAAGCGCCCATGCTGCGGCGACCTCATTTGCGACCAGGCGTCCACCATCTGCGTCGCCGGCGGCGGCGGCGGGGCCTGCGCGGTGGAGTACGAACCCTGCATCGATGGCGTCTGCTGCGACGGCCTCGTCTGCGGCGGCGACAGCATCTGCTACGCCCTCCCCGCCGAGACGCCGTCTTGCGCCGTCCAGTACGAGGCCTGCATCGACGGCGTCTGCTGCGATGGCTTCGTCTGCGGCGGCGACGGCCTGTGCTACGCCCTTGCCACCGACACCGGCGCCTGCGCCGCCGGTTGGGAACCGTGCATCGACGGCGCCTGCTGCGACGGCTTCGTCTGCGGCGGCGACGGCCTCTGCTACGAACTCACCCAGGACGGCGGCGAAGGAGAGGCCGACGGCGGCGGCCGCCGGTGCCAGGCCGAAGGCGACTCCTGCGAGAACCGCGACTGCTGCGACGGCCTGACCTGCTCCGCCGACCTTGCCTGCGTGGCCGACGTGGTCGAAACCACCCAGGAGGTCTACTGCGCCTTCGAGGGCGAGTACTGCCAGTATCTCGATTGCTGCGATGGCCTCGCCTGCTCCGAGGACTTCGCCTGCGTGCCCTCGACCCAGGCCAGCGGCGGCAGCCGCGGCGGCAACGGCGGCAACGGCGGCAATGGCAGCAATGGCAGCAACGGCAGCGCGACCGGCGAGGACACCGCGCCCCGTCCCGTCCGCACCCCGCGCCCGGACCGCACCGCCACCCCGGCCGCTCCCGCGCCCGCTCCCGCCGCCACCGGCCGGCCCAACGCCGCGGGCACCCCGGCGCCCGCCCGCGCCAACCGCCCCAACACCTTCAAGGGCGACCCGGTCTTCTCCACCGCCATCCCCGCCGAGCGCCTGCCGAGGGCGGACGCCTACGCCCTTCTCGCCCAGGTCGCCACGGTCGATCCCGGCATCACCGTCGATTTCAGCAAGGAGGAGACCGCGGCCTTCCCGGGTCTCGCCATCGACTTCGTGATCGACGGCGTCGAGCAACTCGTGGCTGGCGGCGAGGTCCAGGTCTACCGCAGCCAGACCCCCGGCGCCGCCGAACTGGTCGATGCCGGCCAGAGCGTCACCCTCAATGCCGGGGATGCGGCCGTCCGCGCCATCGAGAGCGGCTGGAAAGTCTCCAACACCGGCACCGCACCGCTGCGCATGCTCCACGTGCTGCTCAACGAAAACGGCGCTCCCACCCCGCCCAACGGCTGGAACTGGACCGATTTCGACTTCGGTTCCCCCGTCCTCGAGGGGCCGCTCGGCATCATGAACCTTTCCGTTCAGCGCGGCACGCTCGACCCCGGCATGTCCATCGGCGTCGCCGCGGAGGGCAGTTCCCAGGCCGTCGTCCAGGATCTCGCGGCCCGCGGCGCCCGCACCTCCCCGCTCGTCCCCGAACCGGACGGCTTCCGCCGCAACGCCAGTTCCCGGGCCGCCACCGTCTATGCGGTGGCCCTCAACCCGGCCAACGGCTGACGCCAGCCGCCGCCTCCTCCCGCGCGCGGCCCGGGCCCGCCGCCCCCTCCTCCTCGGGGTGGCAGCGTCCGGGCCGCGCGTTGCGTATCATCCCCGGAGCGACCCATCGTCCCGAGCGCCAGCGGCAGGCCATCGCCCGCCCCGGAGGCCCCATGCGACTCCCGAACACCGTCACGCTCGTCACCGGCGCGGGAAGCGGCATCGGCCGCGCCATCGCCGTCCGCTTCGCCGCGGAAGGTTCCCGCGTGGTCTGCGCCGGCCGCACCCCGGCAGGCGTCGAGGAAACCGCCCGCATGATCGACGAGGCCGGCGGCGCCGCCCTCGCCGTTGAATGCGACGTCACCCGCGCCGCCGACGTCGCCCACGCCTTCGACCGCGCCGAGGAGGTTTTCGGCCCGGTGGACATCCTGGTCAACAACGCCGGCGGCAGTTTTGGCGACGACATCCTCACCTTCGACGAGGAAACCTGGGACCGCAACTTCGACCTCGTCGTCAAGAGCGTTTTCCTGTGCAGCAAGCGCGCGCTGCCAAACATGCTGGCGCGCGGCAAGGGCAACATCGTCAACATCGCCAGCGTCAACGGCATGACCGGCATCGGCGAGGAAGCCTACGCCGCCGCCAAGGCCGGCATGATCAATCTCACCCAGAACTTCGCCATGCGGTACGCCCCGAAGGGCGTCCGCGCCAACGTCGTCGCTCCCGCCACCATCCGCACCCCCATCTGGGGAGGCCGCCTCAAGGAGCGCCCCACCGTCTTCGACGAACTCACCGCCTGGTACCCGCTCGGCCGCATCGGCGAACCCGAGGACGTCGCCAACGCCGCCCTCTTCCTCGCCTCCGACGAGGCATCCTGGATCACCGGCGTCACCCTCCCGGTCGACGGCGGCCTCCTCGCAGGGTCCTACCGGATGAAGATGGACCTCAGCGGCCCCGGGGAGGGCAAGGCCTGATCCCCACAGTCGCCCAATCCGTGGGCGTGCGTCCCCATGCAAGGGAGTTTTCGGCCATGCTCCGCCCGTCGCTCATGCTTTCCCGCCGCGCGGTCCTCGCCGCGAGCGGGCTTGCCATGCTCTCCGCCCGCGCTCCGGGGCTCTCCGGCGTCGCCCGCGCCGACGATGCCGCCCCCGCGGGCTGGGTCGCCTTCCGCTCCTGGACGCTGAAGGACGACGCCGACCGCGCCGCGTTGGTGACGCTCACCGGGGAGGCGTTCGTTCCGCTCCTGCGCGGGCTCGACGGGTTCATCGGCTACTTCGTCATCGAGCCTTCCCCGCTGGAATGGCTCAGCATCACCGTCTGGCGCGACGAAGCCGCGTCGGCGGCCGCGCTCCCCGCGATCCGCGGCTGGGTGGACGCCAACGTGGCCGCCTCGGTCGCCGCCGGCCCGGTGGGATTCGAGGGAGCGGTGGACATCGCCGCCTTCGACGACTCACTCGCCGGGCCGGCCCCCGCCCCCCCCGTACCCGCCCCGGAGGCGGGCTGGGTGGGCGCCCGCACCTATAGGCGCACGCCCGATCCCGCCCGGGCCG
>JBJTKE010000222.1:0-3878 GCA_046096285.1 Chloroflexota bacterium | reverse complement strand
GCGGACGCGCCCGGGGAGGAGGGCTGGCCAAGCACCGCCGCCCCCCGCGACGACGCAGATCCCGCGCTGGCAGCAGCCGTCCGCGCAGGTCTCCGGGCCACAGCCGGAGGGGATGCACGCGCCCTGCCGGCAGATCATGGTTCCGCAGCAGTTGCGGGCGGCATCGCAGCGCCCGCCGCGCCGCCGGCAGCGGCAGCGGCCCACACCGCCGGGTGTTCTCCGGCAGATGCCGGTGCAGCAGCCAGCGTTGCGCTGGCAGCGGTTGGCGGCCAGGCCGCCATCGCCGCAGGGACCTTCGGCGCCCATGCGGCCGCGCCGCGCGGACGCGCCCGGGGAGGAGGGCTGGCCAAGCAACGCCGCCGCGGCTCCAGCGGCGGCGGCGATGAGTCCATCCCGGCGGGACATGCTGGCTTGCAGGGCGCGCGCGGCCGCATCGAGCCGATGGTGGTGGGTCACGTCCAGGTTCTCCGGCCGCACCGTGCCGCGCTCGACGAAGGGGGAAGGCGGCGGACACGGCGCTCGTCGATCACCTCACAGCCTACCATGTGCGGGCTTGCCGGGCCGCTGGCGCACGGCGCATGGGTCTCCCGTCCGCGGTTGTGGTTGCGCCCCGCGCCCGGGTCGGATTCAATAGCGGCGGCCGCCGCGCCAACGCCGACCGCGCCCGTCCGGAGCGTCTCATGGGTCCCGCGCTTCCTGCCCCATCTGGCGCATCGCCCGCAGGCGATGCCGCGCCTGCCCTCGACATGGAGATGGGCCCCGACCCCGACCTGGACGCCATCGGCCGCAGGCTCGGGCTATCGCGCTCCTCGCTCGACCGCGACCTGCTGCGCCGTTACGCCCGCCTCTGGGCGCCCTTCCGGGAGGAGGCGTTCGACCTGCTGGAGGTCGGATTCGGGGGCGCGGCGTCCCTGCTCGGATGGCTGGCGTGGTTCCCCAACGCCCGCGTGGTGGGCCTCGACGTGCGCAGGCTGCACCTGCCGGAACTCGAACCCTTCGGCGGCCGGTGCGTCGTCATCCACGGCGACCAGGACGACCCCGCCGCCCTCGTTCCCCTCGTCCGCGAGTTCCGGTTCCGCATCGTCATCGACGACGGCAGCACCGCCTTCCCGGACCAGCAGACCCTGCTCGCCGCGCTGTACCCGGCCCTCGAGCCGGGCGGGTTCTACTGCGCCGAGTCCTTCTGGGATTCCCGGCAGGATCCGATCGACCCACGCTCGCTGCCGATCCCGGGGATGCAGGAACTGATGGAGCGGGTGTGCCGCGCCCTGTCGCTCGGCCAGCGCGACCAGGAACCGCCCATCATCGACCGGATCGTCCGGCAGACGGCGGCGGTTACCGTGATGCCGCGCTCGATCGTCCTCGAACGCGCCGGAGCCGCCCGATGACCCCGCGCCGCTCCACTCCCGATGGCCCCGCCGGCCCCGCTGGCCCTGAAGGTCCCGACCTTCCCAACGGCTCCCACGGCGACCCGGCGCCCGCTTCACAGCCCGCGCCGCTGACGGTGACCCTGCGCGGCTGGGCGCCGGATCCGGATGAACCCCTGCGCGCCATCGCCGCCGAACCGCTGACCGCGCCGCGCATGAAGCTCGCCTTCGCCGAGCCAGCCGCCGGGCCGGTGACCGTCGCGATGACCCTCGCCACCGCGGGCATCGAGACGCTGCTGGTGCGCGCCGGGATGGGCAAGGGCCGCGAGGAGCGGGCCTGGATCAGCCTCGAGGATCCGTCGCTCGTTCATCACGAGTTCCCGTGGCTGGAGGTGCTGGCCGACCCCGCCAGCGGGACCTGTTCGCTCGAGTTCGATCTCGCGCCGCGGCCGGACCGCGCGCTGCGCTGGATATCGCTGGAGCCGGGGGAGGTCCGCAACTGGCGGTTGCACCCCGGATTCCCGGGCGGCGCCTGGTTCCGGGCGCAGGCGTCGGTTCCGGCGGGCGCGATGCTCTGGGTCGCCGAGTTCTCGGTTGCGGCGCGGGAGCGGGAGCGCTCCTCGCCGGCGTGGCAAGGGGCCCTGAACTGGAGCCCGCCGGCGCCGCGGCAGGCGGCCGACCCCCGCGACGCCATCATCTTCTCGAGTTGGGTGCCGGAGCAGGCCCTGCCGCTCGGCCAGTACTTCCTCGACGTGCTGAAGCGGCGCCATCCCGGCGCGCGCTGCTTCTTCGGCATCAACCACGGCTCCTCCCCGGACTGGGAGCGGATGATCCGCGACAGCGGCCTCGACGCCGTGGCCGCCCACGCTGCCCCCGGCGTCACCATGCCCTACGATCCCTCCGGCTTCATCGCCGCGCTCGACGCCTACCGCCGCAGCGACGAGCGCTTCCGGCTGGCGTGGTTCGGCCACACCAAGGGCGGGCTGCACCCGGGAGTCGCCCGCTACGGCGAGGCCCGCTGGGCGATCGAGCGCTGGTTCTGGAGCGCGGGCGAGGAGGTGGACCGCGCCTTCTCGCGGGACGATGTCGGCGTCTGGGCGCCGCACTGGCTGATGTTCCAGCCCGAGCACCTCGAGCAGACAAACGCCCTCCGCCGCATGTACGACGCCCCCTGCGCCCCGCTCGGCGCGATGGCCGTCTCCGCCCACTTCGTGCTGCGGGACGACTGCCTGCGGGACTTCGTGCGCCGGGTGGACCCCCGCCTATTCACCGCGGGCGTCGAGCCCTTCGGCGGCGACCGCTACTTCTTTGAGTTCGCCGCCCCCAACATCCCGCTGGTGCAGGGCTGGTCGGCCGCGGGGCCGGAGGGGGAAGGCGGATCCTCCGGGATGCCCGGCTGCGGGGCATCCGCCGCGATCCTCAACGACTGGCGGCAGAACAACGCCATGATGCGCTGCGAACTGGAGCGCTGGCGGCAGGATCCCCTCCGCTTCGTGCCGCGTCCGGTGGAGCACCGCACCATGTGGGGCCCGCCCGGCGCCTGAGCGGGATCCGGAGGCCCGGCGGCAGGGCAGCAGGGCGGCAGGGCGGCCAGATGGTCCGGCAGGGCGGTACCGGGGTCCGCGGTGCACGGCCGGCGCGACCGTTCACCGGCGGCATGAATCCGGTTTCGCCGCCCGCGCGTAGATGGGGGCAAGAGCGTTGCGGATCCTCCCCCCACGGCGCTCCCCGAAGAACCGGTTCACTCCTGTTTCTTCCCCATTTCCCTTCCCCTCCCCAATCCCGCACAGCCCCGGCCGCACGGCCGGGGCTCGTGTTTGCGCCGGGCGCCGACTCCCGGCGGGCAGGCCATATGCGCCGGAGCGGCGCGCCGAAGGTCCCGCCCGGCATGACCCCGGTCCGGGATGAACGGCCTCACCGCACGTTCACGGCGCCGATGGAACCGGATCGGGCCGCACGGCGTATAGGACAACAGGAGCGCATCGGACCCTCCCACCGGGCGCTCCGGACGGAAACCGGAAAACAAGAACCCACACTTTCCCTCCCCCCAAACCCGCACAACCCCGGCCGTGAGGCCGGGGTTCGTGTTTGCCGCGAATCCGGCGGCGGGGTGGCGGCATCTCCGGGCGGGGGAACGGGCCTGCGCGAGGCGGGTCAGCCGCCGAACCGCCGGGTGAGGGCGGGCAAGGCGGGCGCGAGCAGGGAGGCGAGCGCCGCAACGCCGAACGCGGCGATGACAGCCCCGCTTGCGCGGTTCACCCAGGCCATGCGCGCCGGGGTGAGGCGGCCGCGCAGCAGCGAGACGGCGCCGGTCAGGATCACCCACCACAGGGCCGAGCCGAGAAAGACCCCGGCCACCATCAGCAACGCGCCGGCGCGCCCGTCGGGGGCGTCGGCCAGGCCGAGCCCGGCGAAGACGGCGGCGAAGGAGACGATGGTCATCGGGTTGGTGAGGGTCAGGGCGAAGGTGGTTGCCCAGGCGCGGGCAAGGCTGGCCCGCGGGGCGGGCGG
>JBJTKE010000221.1:0-8174 GCA_046096285.1 Chloroflexota bacterium | reverse complement strand
CATCAGGTCCGCCCCGTACAGCGCTTCCTCGAGGCTCCCCGCCACCCGGATCCGGTCCAGCACCCCGGCGTGATCGGCGGGCGGTTCGAGTTTGAACTGGTGATGCGCGTACTGCGGCATGTGCGGCAGCGTCCGCAGTTCCTCGCCGATTTTCGCCTTCGCCGTTTCCAGCGCCGCGGGCAGCAGGTCGTACAGCCGGACCTCGCGCCCGCTCGCCGCCACGAGCGCCGAAATCTGCCGTCCCATCGTCCCCGCGCCGATCACGGCGACCGGCCCGATCGTCCGCACCCCGTCCTGCACCGCCATTCCCGTCCGCCCTTCCGTGGTCCACCCGATCGCACGCCCGGCAGTTTGCCAGATGCCGGTCCGCTCCGCGCCCGCCCGCTTCCGGGTGTCGCCCCCGTCATCCTCCCCGGAACTCCCCGGTGCTACCCTCCCGCCATGACCGACCATCACCCGGCCCCCGCCATCCGGACATCCGGCCTCTCCCGGCGATACGGCAAGCACCTCGCTCTCGACGACCTCACGCTCGCCGTGCCCACCGGCGCCATCTATGGCTTTCTCGGACCCAACGGCGCGGGCAAGACCACCACCATCCGCATCCTGCTCGGCTTCATCCGGCCGTCCTCGCGCGCGGCCGCGCTCTTCGGCCGCGACTGCTGGTCCGACGGCGTCGCCGCCCGCGCCTCGGTCGGGTTCCTCGTCGCCGCCGACGCTCTCTACCTGGACCTGACCGGCACGGCCCTGCTCGACCACGCCGCCGCCCTCTCCGGCGCGCCGCCGGTCCTGCGCGACCGCCTGCTCGATGCCCTCGAACTCGGCCGCGACGCCCTCGGCCGCAGGATCTCAACCTACTCGAAGGGCATGAAGCAGAAGGTCGCCCTCATCGCCGCCATGCAGCACGATCCGGCCCTGCTCATCCTCGACGAACCGAGCGACGGGCTCGATCCCCTCATCCAGCGCAACTTCGAGCAGGTGCTCCGGGAGGCCAACCGCCGCGGCGCGACCGTCTTCATGTCCTCCCACGATCTGCCCGAGGTCGAACGCCTCTGCGAGCGGGTCGCCATCGTCCGCGGCGGCAGGCTCATCGCCGAGGAAACCATCGCCAGCCTCGCCCGCCGCCACCGCAGGCAGGCCACCGTCCTGTTCAACGGACCGGTTCCGGCTGCGCTCGCCGCCGCTCCCGGCATCCGCCTCGTCGCCAGCGACGGCGTCCGCGCCGATCTCGAGATCGACGGCGAAATCGGCCCCCTCCTCTCGCTCCTCGCCTCCCTCGACGTCGCCGACCTGCTGCTGCCGCCGCCGCGCCTCGAGGACATCTTCATGGGCTTCTACGGCGAGGAGGCCACCGCGTGAAAGCCCTCCCGTGCCTGACCGCCCGCGCCCTGATGCGCTGGCTGCCCGCGCTCTCGGGCCTGCTGCTCCTCATCGTCCTCTTCGAGGTCGTCCAGGCGCCGGTCATCCAGGCGGTTGGCGGCGCCGAGGGCCTTTCCGCCATCATGGAGCGCATCCCCCCCGCCCGTCGCGCCTTCGCCCGCACCCGCCCCGAGTTCCTGGCCATGACCAGCATCGCCGGCTATCTCTCGCTCGGCTTCACCCACCCGCTCTACCTCGTGCTCGCCACCTCCGCCGTGATCGGCTTCGCCGCCCGCACCCTGGCCGGCGAAATGGACCGCGGCGCCATCCAGATAGCCCTCTCCCGGCCGGTCTCCCGTGGCACGCTCTATCTGTCGCGCCTCATCGGCGTACTGGTCATTTCGCTCCTCGTGGCCATCGCCGGGCCAGCAGGCATGATCGCGGGCTGGCTCGCAGTGCAGCCCTCCGGCGACATTCCGCTGGCCCACTTCCTGCCGCTCGCCGCCAACACCTTCCTGCTCTGCTGGGCGGCGGGCGGCCTCGCCCTCCTCGGCGCGGCGCTCTCGGCGCAGGCCGGCCGCGTGCTCGGCTGGGGCCTCGCCGTCTTCATCGTCATGTATTTCGTCGACTACTTCGCCTCGATCTGGCGGCTGGTCCGTCCCTTCCAGCCCCTCAGCCTCTTCTCCTGGTTCGACCCGGGAACCATCCTCATCGTGGGCGCCTGGCCCTGGCGCGACCTCGCCGTCCTCGCCGCCATCGGCGCCGCCGCCGCGCTGGCCGGCCTCGCCGTCTTCCGGGCCCGCGACCTTCCGTAGCGCGCCCCCCGCGCCAACGCGCCGCGCCCCGCCCGGTCTCCGGGCGGGGCGCGAATCGGGAACCTCCCGGCGGAGATCCTCTAGCCGAGATCGGGCCGGGTCACGGCCCCATCGTTCGCCTGCGTCACCAGCGCGCGGTACTTGGCCAGCACGCCGCGGGTGTACCGCGGCTCCGGCGCCCGCCACTCGCGCATCCGCGCCGCGATTTCCTCGTCGCTCAACTCGACGTTGAGCGCCCGCTTGTCGGTGTCGATGACGATAATGTCGCCGTCCCGCAGCGCGGCCAGCGGCCCACCGACCGCCGCCTCCGGCGCGACGTGGCCGATCATCACGCCCTTGGTCGCGCCCGAGAACCGCCCGTCCGTCACCAGCGCCACGGTGCCCCCAAGACCCTGGCCAACGAGCGCCGCGGTCACCCCCAGCATTTCCTGCATTCCCGGCCCGCCGCGCGGTCCCTCGTAGCGGATGATCACGACGTCGCCGTCCTTGATCTCCCGGTTCAGCACCGCGTGGTGCGCCTCCGGCTCGCTGTTGAACACCCGCGCCGGCCCGCGATGCACCGGCCGCTCGTAGCCGAACAACTTCACGATCGCGCCGTCCGGGGCGATGTTCCCCCGCAGGATCACCAGGCCGCCCGTCTCCTTGATCGGCTTGCCCAGCGGCATCACCACGTCCTGGCCCGGCGTCTCCACCGCCTTCCCGGCTTCCTCGGCGAAGGTCTTGCCGGTGACGGTCAGCGCGTTCTTGTGCACGAGCCCGCCGTCAACCAGCCGCTTCGCCACCACCGTGGTGCCGCCGGCCTTGTCCAGATCCGCCGCCGCGTACTTGCCGCCCGGCATCAGGTCGCAGTAGAGCGGGGTCCGCCGCGAGATCGCGTCGAACTCCTCCAGCGACAGCGGGATGCCGCACTCCCGGGCCAGCGCGATCAGGTGCAGCGCCGCGTTGGTGCTGCCGCCCGACGTCGCCACCCCGGCGATCGCGTTCTCGAACGCCTCCCGGGTCAGGATGTCCAGCGGCCGCAGCCCCCGCCGCAGCACGTCCATGATCATCTCGCCGGCCGCGTGCCCGGCCCGCTCCTTCCGCGCGTCCACCGCCGGCGCGGAGGCCGAGCCCATCGGCGACAGCCCGATGAACTCCATCGCCATCGCCATCGTGTTCGCGGTGTACTGGCCGCCGCAGGCGCCCTCGCCGGGGCAGGCCGCGTCCTCGATCGCCCGCAGTTCCTCGTCGGTGATCTTGCCCGCCGAGTTCGCGCCGATCGCCTCGTAGACCGAGCGGATCGTCACTTCCTTGCCGTTCAGGTCGCCCGGCAGGATCGAACCGGAGTAGAGCAGCAACCCCGGGATGTTCAGCCGCGCCAGCGCGATCGACAGCCCCGGGAAGGTCTTGTCGCAGGCTCCGATCCCCACGATGGCGTCGAACATGTGCCCGCGCGCCACCAGTTCCACCGAGTCCGCGATCACCTCGCGCGAGACCAGCGAGGTCTTCATCCCCTCGACGCCCATCGTCACCCCGTCCGAGATGCTGATGGTGTTCAGTTCCTGCGGGGTGCCCCCCGCCGCCCGGATGCCGTCCTTCACGAACTTGGCGATGCGCCGCTGGTTGAGATTGCAGGGCATCGTCTCGATCCAGCAGTGCGCCACCCCGATGATCGGCTTCTTCAGGTCGTCGTCCGTGAAGCCGGTCGCCTTCAGCATCGCCCGCGCGCCCGCGCGGTCGTTGCCGTCGAGAATGACCCGGCTCTTGTGCCGCATGTCGAACTGGCTGTCGGTCGGGCTCACGTCGGTCGTTCCTCCTGTGCCGGGTCGTCCCGCGCCGCGCCGGCGCCGGGGCTCCGGGGCCATCCCGCCGCGGCGGCGCGATCCCGGTTCGGTGCGATCTCCGGAGTTTCCCGCCAATGGCCCGGGGGCGCAAGCGGCCCCTGCCCGGTTTCGCGCTTTCCCCGCAGGCCGTATTGTTCTGGCATACCCGTTTTTCGCTCGCCTTGTGAAAGGGCGTCTCCCAGATGGTGCGAACCAGCCACGCTCGCCTCGGCCAGTCGCTCGCCGATCTCGCCCGCATCGGCGCCACCCCGCGCGGCGGCGTCACCCGTCTCGCCCTCTCCGACGAGGACCGCGCCGCCCGCGAGCAACTCACTGCCTGGATGCAGGACGCCGGCCTCGCCGTCCGCGTCGATGATCTCGGCAACATCATCGGCCGCAGGCCCGGAACCGGGGACCTCGATCCGGTCATCCTCGCCTCGCACATCGACTCCGTCCGTCAGGGCGGCAAGTTCGACGGCGCCTACGGCGTCATCGGCGGCCTCGAGGTCATCCGCACCCTCAACGACCACGGCATCGCCACCCGCCGCCCCATCGAACTCGTCAACTGGACCAACGAGGAGGGCGTCCGCTTCGAGCCCGCCATGATCGCCTCCGGCGTCGTCGCCGGCCGCTTCACCCGCGACTACATGATGTCCCGCACCGACCGGGACGGCCGCACCCAGGGCGAGGACCTCGAGCGCATCGGCTACCTGGGCCACGTCGAGAACCGCCCCGGCCCCGCCGCCGCCTACCTCGAACTTCACATCGAGCAGGGTCCCGTCCTCGAGGATGCCGGGTTGGCCGTCGGCGTCGTCGAGGGCATCGTCGGCATCACCTGGTCCGAGGTCACCGTCGTCGGCCACGCCGACCACGCCGGACCCTCGCCCATGCCCCTCCGCCACGACGCCCTCGCCGCCGCCGCCATTCTCATCTCCGGCGTCGAGCGCTACGCCCGCGAGACCTCCGGCGCGGTCGGCACCTGCGGCCGCATCGTCGCCGAGCCCAACATCATCAACACCATCCCCGGCAAGGTCGTCTTCAGCGCCGATTTCCGCCATCGCGACCCCGCCGTGCTCGAGCAACTCGTTCAGCGCCTCCGCAGCCTCGCCGAGGTCACCGCCGCCTACCGCGGCCTAGACATCACCGTCGACCGGTTCTGGACCAGCGAGCCAACCCCTTTCGATCCCGGCATCGTCGCCGCCGTCGAGGCCGCCGCGGGCGACCTCGGACTCCCGGCCATGCGCCTCTGGTCCGGCGCAGGCCACGACGCCAAGTACGCCCAGGATGCCTTCCCCTCCGCCATGATCTTCTGCCGCAGCCAGCACGGCCTCAGCCACTGCGAGGACGAGCATTCCACGCTCGCGGATCTCGGCGCGGGCGCCGACGTGCTGCTCGGCGCGACATTGCGCCTCGCCAACGCCTGACCGGCGGCTCCGCCATCCGGCGGCAACAAGCGGGGGCGGCCTGGTGGCCGCCCCCGCTTTCTTCCTCGCTGGAACGTGACCGCTGGCTATGCCGGCGGAACCGTCTCCGGCACGGTGATCTCCAGCAGCGTGTTCACGCCGTCGACCACCTCGATCATCGCCACCGACTTGTTCGGGATTCGGCTGTCCGCCCCGTAGGTGATGCTCCCGGTGACGCCCTGGAAATCCTTGGTCGCCGCGAGCGCCTCGCGCACCGCCGGCCCGTCCGTCGACCCGGCCGCCTCGATCGCCGCCGCCATCAGGTTCACGCCGTCATAGCCGAGCGCCGCGAACACGTTTTCCGGCGCAGCGCCGAACTCCGCCGTGTAGGCCTCGATGAATGCCTTCGCCGCCGGGTCCTCGCCGTAGATGCCCTGGTGCGTCGTGAAGTACACGTCGCTCACCGGACCGGCCAGTTCTGCCAGCAGCGGGGTGTCGTAGCCGTCGCCGCCGAGGATCGGCTGCGCCAGCCCCAGATCCCGCGCCTGCTTCACGATCGTCCCGATCTCGCCCGGGTTGGCCGAGATGAAGTAGAAGTCCGGCTGCGGGTCGAGGTTCTTGAACTCCGTCAGCTGCGCCGAGAAGTCGGTGTCGCCCATGTTGTAGGCCAGGCGCGAAACGACCTGCCCGCCGATATCCTCGGCGGTGAACCGCTCGTCGAAGTACTTGGCGAGGTACTTGGTGTAGTCCATCGCCTCGTCGACCAGCATCGCGCAGGTCTTCCAGCCCTTGTCCCGCGCGAACTCCGCCGCGACCGCCGCCTGCACGTTGTCGCCGAACGGCAGCATGAAGATGTAGTCGCCGATGCTGGTGATGATCGGCGCGGTGCCCCCGACGTCCAGGAACGGCACCTGGTTCTCCTGCGCCACCGGTCCCGCGGCCTTCATGTAGGAGGTGTCGGTCAGGCCGACCATCACGTCGACGTTGTCCTCCTCCACCAGTTTCTTGGCCACCGCCGAGATCGTCGGCACGTCGCTCTTGCCGTCGTACACGATCAGCTCGATCGGCCGCCCGAGCACGCCGCCGCGGGCGTTGATCTCCTTCGCCGCCAGCGCTCCGCCGTTCATCGCGGGGTTGTCGATCGAGGCGTAGCCGCCCGTCAGGTTGAACGGCTGCCCGAACTTGATCGGATCGCCGCTCTGCGCCGCCGCCGGCATCCGCAGACCGATGCCCGCCGCCGGAGCCGCCGCCGCGATCGCCGCGGCCCTCAGCACCACCGATCGCCGCGTCAGTTTCCCGGTCATCGACCGTCCTCCTTGTCTCGCGTCCACCCGCCCGCCCGGACCACTTTCCGCGCGAGCACGAGGACGTTCAAACGCTTCGCACGCGGGCGGTCACGCACGACACATCTCAATCATGCCGGAAAAGCCGATGGAATGGTGTTGTCCTCGCCACACACACGGTCAATCCCGCGAGTCCTCCGGCTGCGCGTTCAGCCCCGCCGCGCCGATCGGGGTCACGCTCAGGTCCGATCCGAGCGGCTCGTCGTTCGGCGCGCGCTTCGCCAGCAGTCCGTAGCCAAGCTCCCGGTCCCCGAGCAGCCCCGAAGGCCGGAAGATCATCACCAGGATGAACCCGATCGACAGGATGATCTGCGACAGCCCGTAGAGCGGCCCGGTGTCGATCCCGCCGATCGCGATGCCGTTGTTGTCGAGGTCCCGCATGTACTCCGGCAACACAGTCATGATCGCCGCTCCGAGCACCGCCCCGCTGATGCTGCCCATGCCGCCGAGCACCACCATCGTCACGACCAGGAACGTGGTCTGGAACGAGAACTGCGACGGGGCGATGGTGCCCACCTGGTGCGCCAGCAACGCCCCGGCCACGCCGGTGAAAAACGCCCCGAACACGAACGCCAGCAGCCGCGTCCGCAGCACGTTCACCCCGATGCCCCGCGCCGCCAGCAGGTTCTCCCGGCTCGCGATCATCGCCCTGCCGTATCCGCTGGTCCGCATCCGCCACGCCGCGTAGACCGTGAACGCGCACCACAGGTAGGCCGACACCGCCGTCGTCCACCCCGGGATCTGGCTCAGCCCGCGGGACCCCGCCGTCACCTTGTCCCAGTTCACCACGATCGTGTAGACGATGATCAGGAACCCCATCGTCGCCACGGCCACGTAGTGCCCGGAGAGCCGCATCAGCGGGGCCCCCACCACCGCCGCCACCAGCGCCGCGCAGGCTCCCGCCACCAGGCTCACCAGCAGCAGCGCGGCGTTCGGGTTCATCCCGCTCAGGTCCATCGTCGCCAGGAATGGCGGCAGGCCCGGCAGGGTGATCTCATCCTTCCACATCGGCGGGATCGACATCACCGCCGACACGTAGGCTCCGATCGCGAAAAACCCGATCTGCCCAAGCGAGAACACCCCGGTGAAGCCGCTGGTCACCGCCAGCGCCACCGCCACCATCGCGTAGATCAGCACCAGCACCACCAGCTGCAGCCGGTAGGCGTTGAACCGGGCATCCGCAAGGATCGCCAGCCCGAGAAAGAGCAGGAACGCCGCGAGCGCGATGACCGCCCCGCGCCGGTCCTTCCCGCGGCCGCCGGCGGCGGCCCGCGCAGAGGTCGTCGCCATCTAGATCTTCTCCGGTTCGGTCGAGCCGAGGATCCCCTGCGGCCGCAGCAGCAGGATCAGGATCAGCCCGCCGAAGACGAACGCGTCGCGGTACTTCGTCGCCGCGTCCGGCAGCAGCGACACCAGGAAAATCTCCCCGAACCCCAGCAGGAACCCGCCCAGCAC
>JBJTKE010000220.1:0-1631 GCA_046096285.1 Chloroflexota bacterium | reverse complement strand
GTCCGGGTCGCCGTGGACATCGGCGGCACCTTCACCGACGTCGTGGCCTTCGATGGCGCGAGCGGGCGCATCTGGGAGGCGAAGGCGTCCACGGTGCCGTCCGATTTCGCGCGCGGGGTGACCGACGCGCTGGCGGCGGGGGAGGTCGATCTGGCCTCGGTCGCCGCCTTCATCCACGGGACGACGGTGGTCATCAACGCGATCACCCAGCGCAGGGGCGTGAAAACCGCGCTGGTGACGACGCGGGGCTTCCGGGATTCGCTGGAGATCGGGCGCGGCAACCGGCCGGACATGTACAACCTGCGCTTCCGCAAGCCGGCGCCGTTCGTGCCGCGCCGGCATCGTTTCGAAATCGACGAGCGGATGGGGCCGGATGGCGCGGTGATCCGCCCGGGCGATCTCGATGCCCTCGCCGGGATCGTGGCGCGCTGCCGGGAGGACGGCATCGAGGCCGTCGCGATCTGCTTCCTGCACGCCTACGCCAACCCCGGACACGAGCGGCAGGCGGCGTCCCGGCTGCGCGAGTTGCTGCCCGGCGCGGCGGTGACGGCCTCCACCGACGTCACCCGCGAGTGGCGCGAATACGAGCGCACCAGCACCGCCGTGCTCAACGCCTACGTGCAGCCCATCCTCGACCGGTATCTCGGCAATCTCGAGACCCGGCTGTCGGCGGCGGGCATGGACGCCCCGATGTTCGCGATGCGGTCCAACGGCGGCACGGGGTCGTTCGCGGCGGCGCGGGAGCAGCCGATCCAGTTGATCGAGTCGGGGCCGGTGGCGGGGATCACCGGGGCGGCGTTGCTGGGCGAGGTGATCGGGGAGGAGAACCTGATCGCGCTTGACATCGGCGGCACCACCGCGAAGTGCGCCCTGATCGAGGGCGGCGAGGTGCCGGTCACCACCGAGTACAAACTGGAGTGGTCGCCGGTCTCGCCGGGGTATCCGGTGAAGGCTCCGGTGGTCGACATCGTGGAAATCGGCGCAGGGGGCGGCAGCATCGTCCATTTCGACGCGGGCGGCGCGCTGCGGATCGGCCCGATCTCGGCGGGCGCGGACCCCGGCCCGGCCTGCTATGGGCGCGGCGGCACGAACCCGACCGTCACCGACGCACTGGTCGTCTCGGGGCTGCTGGACGCCGACCGCTTCCTCGGGGGGCGGCTCAAGGCCGACGCGGGATTGGCCCGCGCCGCCTTCCAGCCCATCGCGGCCCGGCTCGGCGTGGATGTGGACGCCGCGGCCGCGGGCGTGCTGGCGCTGATGGCCGAGCAGACGGTGGATGCCCTCAAACTGATCTCCATCCGGCGGGGGCACGACCCGCGCGATTTCTCGCTGGTCGCGTTGGGCGGCGGCGGCCCGGTGCACGCCTGCGCCATCGCCGCCGAACTGGGAGCGCGGCGGGTGATCATCCCGCCGTTCCCGGCGACGTTCAGCGCGTGGGGGATGCTGATGACCCGGCCCCGCGTGGACCGGGTGCAGACGCGGGTGCTGGCGCTCGACCGGCTCGATCCCGCCGCCGTGGAGGCGCTGTTCGCGGAGATGGAGGCGTCCTCGCGGGACGAACTGGCGCGGCAGGGGCTGGACCCCGCCGCCATCGGCCCGGCGCGGCGCAGCCTCGACATGCGGTACAAGGG
>JBJTKE010000219.1:0-14011 GCA_046096285.1 Chloroflexota bacterium | reverse complement strand
TTCCATCGCAGCACTGCTTGCCCCCCCGGCAGGCCGCGCCGCAGTTCGCCTCGTCGCTGGTAGGGTTGACGCAGGCGCCCTTGCAGCACAGCAACCCGTCGCAGCACTTCTTGCCATTGCCGCAGGACTGGTTGGCTTTCTTGCAGTTCTTGCTCTTCTTCCCGGCGGCGGCGATGCCGGGCGTGGACAGGATTCCCGCGGCCGCCAGCCGCAGCGCCGCGCGGCGGCTCCAGCCGCCGGCGAATGCGCGGGTGATGCGGTCGAACTCGCGGTGATCCATTCAGCTGGCCTCCCACCGGTCCCCGCTCACCCGCACTGGCCGTTGCTGCAGGTGTCGCCGCTGGCGCAGGCGTTGCCGCACACGCCACAGTTCGCGGAATCGGTGGCCGGGTTGACGCACGTTCCGCTGCAGCAGGTCTGGCCACTGCCGCAGGTGACGCCGCAGGCCCCGCAGTTCTCGGCGGTCGCCAGCGACTGGCAGACGCCGCCGCAACACGCCGAGCCGGAGCCGCACGTGACCCCGCAGCCCCCGCAATTGGATGAGGAGTTGGCGGAGACGCACGTTCCGCCGCAGCAGAGCGACCCGCCCGCGCACACCGTGCCGCAGGCCCCGCAGTTGTTCTCGTCGGTGCTGGGGTTGGTGCAGCCGTAGTCGCAACAGAGCGTGCCGGAAGCGCAGGCGTTGCCGCAAGAACCGCAGTTGGTGGCGGTGCCGAGCGGCGTGCAGGTGCTCGAGCAGCAGGCTTCGCCCGCCCCGCAGATGTCGAGGCTGCAGGTCGCGCCGCCGACGCAGGCCCCGTTGACGCCGCTCTGCCCCGGCCGGCAGCAGACGCCATTGGTGCAGATGTTGCCGGTCTGGCAGGCGTTCCCGCACGCGCCGCAGTTCTTCAGGCTGGTGTCGAGGTCGAGACAGTTGCCGGAGCAGCAGGTCTGCCCCGGCGAGCAGGTCACGCCGCAGCGCCCGCAGTCGTTCTCGTTGCTGTTGAGATTGACGCACTGGCCGCCGCAACAGGTCTCGTTGGCGGGACAGGTCACGCCGCAGGCGCCGCAGTTGTCCTCGCTGGTCGTCAGGTTGACGCACTGGCCGCCGCAGCAGACCTGCCCGCCAGCGCAGACGTTGCCGCACGCCCCGCAGTTGTCCTCGTCGGTCTGGGTGTTGGCGCAGTCGCCTCCGCAGCAGGTCTGGCCGGTCGCGCAGGCCGCGCCGCAGGCGCCGCAGTTGGCTTCACTGGTGGAGAGGTTCGCGCATCCGCTTGCGCAGCAGACCTGCCCGGAGCCGCACACCACCCCGCAGCCGCCGCAGGAGGCGGCCAGCGTGAAGTTGGCGCATTCGCCGTTGCAGCAGCCGTACCCGGCCGGGCAGGCGACCCCGCACGCGCCGCAGTTGTCGTCGTCGGCGCCGAGGCTGACGCAGGTTCCGTTGCAGCAGGTTTCGCCGTTGGCGCAGGCCAGGCCGCACGCCCCGCAGTTGTTCTCGTTGCTGGACGTGTTCACGCAACTGCCGTTGCAGCAGGTGTACCCGCCCGGGCACGACGCGTTGCACGCCCCGCAGTTCTGCTCGCTGGTGGCGAGGTTCACGCACAGGCCGTTGCAGCAGGTCTGGCCGCTGGCGCAGGTCGCGCCGCATGATCCGCAGTTGCCTTCGTCTGTGAAGGCGTTGACGCATTCGCCGCCGCAGCAGACCTGCCCGCCGGGGCAGACGTCGCCGCATCCGCCGCAGTTGTCCTCGTCCGTCTGGGTGTTGACGCACTCGCCGCCGCAGCACTGCTGGTTGGCGGCGCATGCCGTGCCGCAGGCCCCGCAGTTGTCCTCGTCGCTGTTCAGCGACGCACAGTCGCCGCTGCAGCAGACCTGCCCGGATTTGCAGGCGTTCCCGCACGACCCGCAGGTTGCCGGCGTCGCCAGGCTCACGCAGGCGCCGCCGCAGCAGGCGAGGCCAGACGCGCAGGTGACGCCGCACGCCCCGCAATTGTCCTCGTCGCTGCCGAGGGCGACGCAATCGCCCGAGCAGCAGGTCTGCCCGTTCGCGCAGGCGATGCCGCAGACGCCGCAGTTGTTCTCGTTGCTCTGGGTGTTCACGCAATTGCCGTTGCAGCAGGAATACCCGGGTTGGCAGGCGTTGTTGCAGGCGCCGCAGTTGGTGGCGCTTGCCGTCAGCGAAACGCAGCCGCCGGAACAGCAGGTCTTCCCGTTCGGGCAGGCCACGCCGCAGGCGCCGCAGTTGTCCTCGCTGGTGTCGACGTCGATGCACTCGCCGCCGCAGCAGGAATAGGCCGCCGCGCAGGTGATGCCGCAGCCGCCGCAGTTGGCCGGATCCTCCGCGAAACTCGTCTGCGGCACGCAGGCCCCGGAGCAGCAGGCGAACCCGGACGCACACTCATACCCGCAGACGCCGCAGTTGTCGGCATCCGCCCGGAGGTTGACGCAGGCCCCGGAGCAGCAGGTCTGGCTGCCGGCGCAATCCACGCCGCAGGCGCCGCAGTTGTCCTCGCTCGACGTGATGTCCACGCAGACTTCGCTGCAGCAGCGCTCCCCGGCCGCGCAGGCCAGCCCGCAGGTTCCGCAGTTGCTGGCGTTGGACTCCAGGCTGACGCACTGGCCGCCGCAACAACTCTGGCCTCCCGCGCACGCGTTCCCGCAGGAGCCGCAATTCTTGCCGTTGGTGGAGGTCTTGACGCAACTGCCGTTGCAGCAACTCTTGCCGCTCGCGCACACCGCGCCGCATTTGCCGCAGTTGGATTCGTCGTTCGTCGGGTTGACGCACTTTCCCTTGCAGCAGAGAAGGTTGGAGCAGCACTTCGCGCCGCCGCCGCAGGACTTTTTGGCCTTCTTGCAGGATTTCGCCCCCAGCCCCGCCGGGTCGGCCACGGCCGCGCCATACGCGGCCGCCATGCCGAGCAGCGATCGCCGCCGGATCGCCGCGGGCCCTCCCGACGCAAGCGACCGCACCAGCCGATCGAACCGCGCCCCCTCCATCATCCGCCCCCCGCTACGCCGCCGCTCAGGCCGTGCAGACCGACGACAGGCACTGCTTGCCGCCGCCGCAGACGATGCCGCAGGCCCCGCAGTTCGTCTCGCTGGTGGCGAGGTTGACGCAGGTCCCGTTGCAGCAGGTGAGGTTGCCCGAGCAGACGGCGCCGCAGGATCCGCAGTTGCTCTCGTCGTTCAGGATCGACACGCACGCGCCCGCGCAGCAGGTGGTCGTGTTCGAGCAATGCAGCCCGCAAACGCCGCAATTGTCCGGGTCGGCGCCGAGATTGGCGCACACCCCGCCGCAGCAGGTGTCACCCTCGGCGCAGTCGATCCCGCAGGCCCCGCAGTTGTCCACGTCCTGGCCGAGGTCGACGCAAACCTCGCTGCAGCACACCAGCCCGGAGACGCACGCACGCCCGCAGGCGCCGCAGTTGCCCTGGTTGTTCTCGAGATCGACGCAGCCGCCGGAGCAGCAACTCTTGCCGCTCGCGCACACCGCGCCGCATTTGCCGCAGTTGGATTCGTCGTTCGTCGGGTTGACGCACTTTCCCTTGCAGCAGAGAAGGTTGGAGCAGCACTTCGCGCCGCCGCCGCGCCAAGCCATCCCAGCGCGCCGCGTCGCCCTGTTGCGACGCTGCCAAGCCTGCGCACCCGATCGTCGAATTGCCGGCCGTCCACGATTCCCCCGCCGTTCCACGGCCCCCTGGCCGCCCGTGCTGCATCAAGACTAGGTGATTGTAACGCCGCACGGTTTCCGGCGCGTTAACCCGGATAAATCAGGACGGATGGGGGCGGGCCGCGGGGAACCGCCGCCACCCCGCACTCGGGTGGCGGCGGCGAGCCCTGGCGGGCCGCCTTCGCTGCTGAGGCGACCGCCGAGGTAGTCGACGTCGAGGGGAAGCGGGTCGACGGGAAGGCGAGCCGCGTCGCCCTGCGCAGGACTGGGCCGTTTACGAACCTGCTACCCATCCGGGCGGCGCGGGCGCCGCGGCCATGTTCCTGCGTTTCAGGCGCTTGCCCGTCCTACGAGCGCGGCGCGCCATCGGGAAACAGGTTCCCGGCGCCGCGGGTGTAGTGCGCGACCTTCGCCCGGTCGAGTTCCACGCCGAGGCCCGGCGTGTCGGGGATCTCGAGATACCCGTCCCGGTCGAGCGAAAACGGCTTCGCAAGCAACCCGTCCACGTAGGGAGAGCCGCCGATGTACTCCACGGAGTCGACATGGGGAAACGCCGCCGCCATCTGCAGGTCGGCCGCGAGACCGAGCGCGGTGTTCCAGCCGTGCCCCACGTAGGTGACGCCGAAGTCCTCCGCCATCCACGCGATCCGCCGCTGCTCGGAGATGCCGCCGACCTTGGTCACGTCCGGCTGAATGATGTCCAGCGCTCCCTGCACGATCCACGGGATGAACGCCTGCCGGCGCGTCAGCACCTCCCCGCCCGCGATCGGCACCGGACTGTGGCGGCGCAATTCGCGGAAGTCGTCGATCGCATCCGGCCGCAGCGCCTCCTCGAACCAGCCGACGCCATACCCGGCCAGCATCTCGGCCGCTCCCAGCGCCCATTTCAGCTTGGGCTTCCAGTAGGCGTCGCTGCCCCCGGCGTCCACGAACAGGTCCGCATCGTCCCCTGCCGCCTCCCGCGCCGCCCGCACGATCGCCTCGTCGGTCCGCGCGTCCCACCGGCCGAAAGGACCCCAGCCGATCTTGTAAGCCCGGAAACCCTGCTCGCGAAAGGGCAGGATGACCTCCGCCATCCGGTCCGGTTCCTCCATCAGCAACGAGCAATAGGGCTTCACCCGGCTCCGGTAGACGCCCCCCAGCAGCCGGCTCACCGGCTGCCCGGTCACCTTGCCGAGGATGTCCCAGAGCGCGATGTCGATGCCCGAGATGACGTGGGTGAGCGTGCCGCCGCGGCCCATCCAGAAGGTGTTCTGGTGCAACTTCTCGCTGACCCGCTCCGGCTCGAGCGCGTTCTCTCCGGCAAACAGCGGCTCCAGCACCTTCAGACCCGCCGCCACCAGTCCCCCGTTGGTGAAGACGCTGCCAAAGCCGGTGATCCCGGCGCTGGTATGCACCGCGATCAGGGTGTGCACCGAGTCCTCCGGCCGGATCTCGTGCGACCAGCCGCCCTTGGGCGACTCCCCGAGCAGCGGAGCCGAAACGATCGAGGTGATGGCGATCTCGGGCATGGTGCGCGTGCTCTCCTTCCTCGCGGAACTCACATCGCGAGCGTGGTCAACTCCAGTCGCCCGGGGCCGGGCGAGGCCCGGAGCAGGTACTTCACGTAGCGGGTGGCGCCGGTGCGGTCGAACAGCGACTTCCACGCCTCGAGTTCGGGCAGCCGCGACGGGGTGCACGCCGCGAGCATCTGCCCAACGGTGTAGAGCGCGGTAGCGGCGGGAACCGAGGAGATGATCCGCAGAGACAGGTCGAGGCCGAGCCTGCCGGCGTCCCGCTCGAGCTCGGCGCCGATAAACGGCCCCCGCTCATCGCCGAGACCCTCGGCATAGACGATCGCGAGGCCGCCGGGCGCAAGATGGCCGGGGAGCCCCGCGATCAACGGCCGCAGCACGGACGCGCCGTCCTCGCCGCCCGCGCCGTAGAGCGGGAAATCGTGGCCGCCCGGCACCGGGATGAACGGCGGGTTGCAGGCGATCACGCTGAACCGCCGTCCCTGCACCGGCTCGTAGAGATCGCCCTGCAGGGGCCGATATCGCGCGGCGGCCCCGATCAGCGCCGCGTTGAAGCGGGCCGCCCGAACGGCCTGCGGCGAGCGGTCGACGCCGGTCCACGCGCCCACCCGGCCGCGGGCCAGCAACGACAGGCCGGCGATGCCGCTGCCGGCGCACAGGTCAAGCCCGTCCCCCTCGGGCAGGGACGGCGCCCGCCGGGCGAGATCCGCCGCCAGCGCGAAGGAATCCGGCCCCATGTAGACCTCTCCCGCCTCGGGCCGGTGCGATGGGTACCGGGGATTGGCGGAGACGAGCACCAGCGTTCCCAGCCAGGAAACAAGGCTCCTGCCGCCGGTGGAGAATGTCCCGGCGGCGGCATCGGCGGCGATCAGCCCGGTCTCGACCATCGCCTCCGCCGCCTCTAGCCCGATCCCGCGGACGATTTCCTCGCCGGGCAGCGGCTCGGCCAGCAGCAGCAGCCGCATCGCAACGGAGAGGGCCGGCGGCGCGACGGCCAGCCGCCGCAGATAGGTCTCGCGATCGGGAAATGGGGACGTGAAGTAGTCCTGCCGCGCCATCTGCTGGAACTGGTCGTAGCCGGTCCGGTCCAGCCAGTCGCGCAGGAACGCGATCGGCGCGGCCTCCGGGGCCAGTTCGTCCCAGACCGTCGCCGCCGGGATCACGTCGGGTCACCGGGGGTGGCCGCGGCGGCGGCCTCGTCCGCGAAATGGCAGGCGGACCAGGCGCCCGTTGCCGGCGCCAGCCGGAGTTCCGGCCGCTCGGTCCGGCAGATGTCCCGGGCCATGGGGCAGCGCGGATGGAACGGGCACCCTGCCGGGCGGTCGATCGGGCTCGGCACCTCGCCACGCAGCCGGGTCCGGGCGGCGCGGCGGCTCTCCCCGGCGAGGTCGGGGATCGAGCCGAGCAGCGCGGCGGTGTACGGATGAGCGGGCCGCGAAAAGACCGCCAGCGCGGGGCCGCGCTCCACGATCCGGCCGAGGTACATCACGGCCACCTCGTCGCACAGGTACCGCACGACCCGCAAGTCGTGGGAGATGAACAGGTAGGTGAGCCCGACCCGCTCCCGCAGTTCGCGGAGCAGGTTCAGCACCTGCGCCTGCACCGAGACGTCGAGCGCGGAGACCGGCTCGTCGAGCACCAGCAATTCGGGATCCAGGGCGATGGCGCGGGCGATGTTGACCCGCTGCCGCTGGCCGGGCGGTATCCCCATCAGCTCAGCGGCGGCCAGCGAGGCGGGCAAGCCGACCAGTTCGAGCAACTCCGCGACCCGCCGGTCGCGCTCCGCGGCATCGCCCCAGCCCGCGATCTTCAGCGGCTCCGCCACCGCCGTGCCGGCATCCATCCGCGGCGGCAGCGCCCCATACGGATCCTGGAACACCATCTGCACCCGCCGCCGGAAGTCGCGCAGGTGGTCGCCCCGCAGCGCGTGGATGTCGGCGCCGGCGAAGCGCACGCTGCCGCGGGTCGGCTGCTCGAGCAGCACGATGGTCTTCGCCAGCGTGCTCTTGCCGCACCCGCTCTCGCCGACGATGCCGAGCACGGTGTGCGCGGCCACCGTGAGGTCCACATCGTCGAGCGCCCAAAGCTCGCGCCGGCCCTCCCCGCCCTGCCGCACCGGGTAGGACTTGCTGATGCCGGCGACCTCGAGCAGCGGCTGCTCACTCATCGGCGTACGCTCCCGCGCCAGCGGCCTCGATGGGGAAGAAGCAGGCGGTTCGCCTGCCGGGCTCGGGACCCTGCGGGGCGAGCGGCGGCTGCGCCTCGCGACAGGAGGGGCGAACCTGCCCGCAACGCGGGGCGAACACGCACCCCTGCGGGATCTGGCCGGGACCGGGCAGGCTTCCCTCGATGGACTGCAGCGGCCTCGCGGGATCGCTCTTCAGGGTCGGGGCGGAGGCGATGAGCGCGGCCGTGTAGGGGTGGGTCGGCCGGGCCAGCACCTTGCGGGCGTCCCCCATCTCGACCGCCCGGCCGGCGTACATCACCAGCATCCGGTCGGCGACGTTGGCGATCACCCCAAGATCGTGGCTGACGAAGATCATCGCGAAGCGCAGCCGGTCCTTGAGCTCCATCAGCAGGTCGATGATCTGCGACTGGATCGAGACGTCGAGCGCCGTCGTCGGTTCGTCGGCGATCACCAGCCGGGGGTCGAGCAGCAGCGCCATCGCGATCGCCACCCGCTGCCGCAGCCCGCCGCTCAACTCCCACGGGTAGGCCCGCAGCCGCTGCTCGGGCGAGGACACCCCGACCTGCGTGAGCTTCTCGATCGCCAGCGCCCGCGCCTCCTCCCGCCCGCAATCGCGGTGCGCGTGGACGACGTCCGTCATCTGCTTGCCGACCGTGAACAGCGGGTTCAGCGAGGTCTGCGGGTCCTGGAAGATGATGCTCATCCTGGCCCCGCGGAGGGCGCGGAAGTCCGCCTCGGGCAACCCGCGAAGTTCCCGCCCCTCGAAGCCGATGCGGCCGGCGGCGATCCGACCAGGGTAGCTGACGAGCCCCATCACCGACAGCACGGCGACGCTCTTCCCGCTGCCGCTCTCTCCCACGATGCCGAGGCACTCGCCGGGATCGACCGCGAACGACAGGTCGTCCACCGCCCGGAACACCCCGGAGCGGGTGGTGAACTCGGTGGTCAGCCCGGCGACATCGAGCACGGGCGCGCCTGGAGGATCGTGGCGGAGGGGGCCGGCGCTCATCACTGAACCGTCTGCAGCCGCGGATCGAGCAACTGCCGCAGGCCGTCGCTCATCAGGTTGAGGCCGAGCGTCGTCAGCAGCACCGCGATCCCCGGGAACGTGATCACCCACCAGGCCGAGGCAATGTACTGCACGCCGTCGAGCATCATCCCGCCCAGCGAGGGCGTCGGCGGCTGGATGCCAAGCCCCAGGAACGACAGGGTCGCCTCGAAGATGATCAGCGCCGAGAACTGCCGCGTGGCGATCACCACCACCGCCGGCAGCACGTTCGGGAAGACGTACCGCAGCCCGATCCGCGCCTTGCCCGCGCCCAGCACCTCCGCGGCCTTCACGTAGTCCTTCTCCATCTCCTGCAGCACGCTGCCCCGCACCACCCGCGCGAAGTAGACCCACCCCGCCAGTCCCAGCAGCAGGATGAGGATCGGGATCGAGGTGCGCGTCGCGGTGACGATGGCCATCGCCAGCACCACGTAGGGAAAGGCGAGTTGCACGTCGACGATGCGCATCAGCACCTGGTCCACCTTGCCGCCGAACAGCCCGCTCACCATCCCCACCCCCACGCCGAGAGCCAGCGACACCAGCAGGCCAAGGGCCGCAAGCGTGAGCGATACCCGGATGCCGTACAGGATGCGGGTCAGCATGTCCCGGCCGAGGCCGTCGGTGCCGAGCAGGTGGTCCGCCGAGCCCTCGTTGGCGGCGTCCCAGAAGGGGCCGTGCAGCCGTGCCGAAAGGCTGTTGCGGGACGGCTCGTAGGGCGTGAGCAGCGGCGCGGCGATGGCGGCGGAGACGATCAGCAGGAAGAGCGCCGACCCCAGCGCCAGCGGCCCGGCGCCGCGCCGCGAGAGAAACGCCGCCACCCGCCCGGGGGATGCCCCGGCGGGCGTTGGCGCGGACTCGGCTGGCTGGCTGGTCGAAGCGGTCATCCGTGCTCCCCGGTCATCCGGCGGCTCACCCGGAAATGCGGATTCGCGGATCCAGCACCATGTAGAGCAGGTCGATGACGAGATTGACGAAGACGAAAATGGCCGCGGTCACGATGGTGATCGCCTGCACCAGCGGGTAGTCGCGGGCGTTGACGGCGTCGATCGCCAACTGGCCGAGGCCGGGGTAGTTGAAAACGACCTCGGTCACGATCGTGCCGCCCAGCAGGTACCCGAGATCGATTCCGATCACGGTGATCAGCGGCAGCGCCGCGTTGCGCAGGGCGTACTGGTAGGTCACCTTCCGCTCGGGGATGCCGAAGGCCCGCGCGGTCCGGATGTAGTCCTGCCCGAGGCTCTCCAGCATCGCGGTGCGGATCACCCGGAGATCGGTCGGCAGGACTGCGAGCGCGACCGCGACGGTCGGCAGCAGCAGGCTGATGGGGCCCTCGAAACCCACCGCCGGGAACCAGCCCAGTTGCACCGAAAAGACCAGCACCAGCATCAGCCCCACCCAGAAGGTCGGGGCAGACTGGCCGAACGCCGACAGCGCGAGGCCGAAGCGGTCGAGCCACCCATAGGGCTTGCGGGCCCCCGCCACGCCGATCACCAGCGCCAGCGTCACCGCCAGCAGCAGCGAGCAGACGGCGAGAATCACCGTCCGCGGCAGCCGCTGCTGGATCAGCGAGAAGACCGGCTCCTGGTAGCGGAACGAGACGCCGAAATCCCCCCGCGGGATGCCGGAGAGGAAGGTCTTCAGCTGTTGCGGCAGGGGGGTGTCGGTGCCGAACTGGGCGCGATACTGGTTGAGAACGTCTTCGCTGGCGAAGATCGGGGCCTTGATCCGCGCCGGGTCGCCTGCCGTCAACCGCATCAGCACGAAGACGGCAAGCACGATCGCCGCCAGCATCAGCAGGTTCTGGAGCATCCGTTTCAGCACGAAGGCCAGCATCGCGAAGTCGTCCCGGCCGGGGGGCCGGCGAACCGGCCCCCCGGGGAGCGCACTAGGCCTGCTTCGAGGCGAGGCGCATCAGCGGCTCGCCCACCAGCGGCACCCGTCCGTAGTCCTGCACCTTGGAAGACACGATAAACGGCCAGAGCTCGTCGGAGAGGTAGAGCGCCGGCTGGAGATCCCAGATGTAGGCGGCGCACTCGTTGATCTTCGCCAGTCGCTCCTCGCCCTGCGCGGCGCGCTGGGCCTCGATCAGCGGCGCGATGGCCGGGTCGTTGAGGTGGAACACGGCCTCGGCCGTCGGCCCGGCGTAGAACCCGAGGATGAAGTCCGGGTCGTAGTCGAAGCTCGCCAGGGTGTTCAGCGTCAGGTCGTACTGGTTGTAGCTGGTGCGGTAGGCGCCCACCTCGAGGGTGGTGACGTCAACGGTCACCCCGACATCCTGCAGGAACTGCACGATGGCCTGGTCGATCTCCTTCTGCTTGGGAACCAGCGAGGTGGTCGCCATCGTCAGGGTCAGGTTGCCGTCGTAGCCCGCGGCCGCGAGCAGTTCCTTCGCCTTCTCCGGGTTGTAGTCAAACCGTTCCGGCTGCTCCTAGTAGCCCGGGGCGTTGGTGGCGATGCTGGAGTACGGGACCTTGCCCACGCCCTCCATGATCGCCTCGACGATGCCCTGCCGGTCCACCGCGTAGGCGAGCGCCTGGCGGACTTCCTTCTTGGCGAGGTTGCCGTTGCTCTGGTAGATGCACAGCACCTGGGTCAGCGGCGGCACGTCGACCACGTAGAAGTTGGCGTCGCCCTCGACCCGCGCCAGTTGCTCGGCGGAGCAGCGGGTGATGATGTCGCACTGCCCGGAGAGCAGGGCGCTGACCCGCGCGTTGGCGTCCTGGATGTAATCCAGCACCACGGTCTGCACCTTCGGCGGCCCGGCCCAGTACTCGGGGTTGGCCTCGACGGTGATCTTGTTTTCGGTGTAGGAGACGAACTTGAACGGCCCGGCGCCAATGGCCTGCTTCGTGAAGTTGTCCGGGTTCGCGATCTCCGCCGCCGGGAAGATCGGCATCACCGCGAGCGCCTTCTCGATCGGCCCGAACGGCTTGGCCGTCACCACCTCGACGGTCTTCTCATCGATGATGTTGCACGAACCCTCGGGGAAGATCAGGTTGTGCCAGGCAAGCCCGGACTCCGGGTTGCCGATCCGGTCGATCGTGGCCTTCACGTCCTCGGCGGTCACCGGCGAGCCGTCGTGAAACTTCACGCCCTCGCGCAGGGTCAGCTTCGTGGTGGTCGGCGAAACGAGCTCCCAGGCGCTGGCGAGGTGCCCGACGATGGTCGCGTCGGAGGAGTCGTACCCCAGCAATGAATCGTGGACCAGCGACGCCACCTGCGCGTCGACCAGCCCGAACACCGAGTAGGAATCCCACTGCGCCGAGGTTGGCGGCTCCGCGTTGCCGACGGTGATCGTGCCGCTCGGCGCGTTGTCCTGCGCGGCCGCCGATGCGAGCCCGCGCAGCATCCACGATCCGATCCCGATCGAGATGCCGGCCGCGGCTCCCCCCTTCAACACCGCGCGCCGGCTGACCTCAGCGCCAGCGGCGGCCCGGATCCGGTCGAGACTCTGCTCCTTGCGTCGGTCCATCGGTGCAACTCCCTTGTCGATGTCCATCGGCGGCGGTCAGGTCGCCCCGATTCCCTGCGGGCAGGGCCGTTCCTGCTCCGCCCTGGAAGACCCGGCCGGCATCGGGTGGTGGCGCTTGCCGACTTCGGTGTATCGTAGCATCAAATTTTGGGCGCGCAATTGGTCCCCCACCCGGCGCCGTCGTGGCTCCGATCGGGAGGCCCCGCCCAGTTGAACGACCACGCCATGACCCCCCGCCAACTCGAACTCCTGCGGCTGATCCGCGGCCAGGGCACCGCCACCCGGCGCGAACTCGCCGGCCAGATGGGCCTCAGTCCCAGCCAGGTCAGCAGGCTGGCCGTGGACCTCATCGCCGCGGGCTTCGTCGAAGTCGCCGACAGTTCCTCCGCCGCGTTCGGGCGCCCGCCCGATCTGCTGCGGCTCGGTGGTGACACCTGGTTCGTCGTGGGCATGGAAGTCGGCGCGGGCCGGGTGCGGTCGGTCCTGGCCAATCTCCGCGGCGAGCCCTGTTTCCGGCTCGACGAGCCGATTCCCGACGTGGCCGGGCGGGACGCCGCGGTCGAGGCCCTCGCGGAGGCAATCACCCGGCTCATCGACCGCTCCGGCGTCGCCCCGGCCCATGTCGTCGGTCTCGGTCTCGGCCTGTACGCCGTGGTCGATCCGGTGGACGGCGTGGTCGTCGACTGGAGCGAACACCCCGGCTGGAGCGGCTGGTGGCGCGACTACGGGCTGCGCCGGGCGCTCGCCGACCGGTTCGGCCTGCGCACGGTGGTGGTCGACGACGCCGTGCGGATGACCGCCATCGCGGAGGCGGCGGTGCGGCTGGAACCGCGCTCCTCCGACTTCCTGTTCGTGCTCGCCGACACGGGCGTCGGCGCCTCCTTCTGCACCGGCGGGCGCCCCTACCTCGGCCCCCTGCGCCTGGCCGGGGAGATCGGGCATGTCGTCGTCGAGCCGGGCGCGGAGCCGTGCCCCTGCGGCCGGCGCGGCTGCCTCGAGGCCGTGGCCTCGCTGAAGGCGGTGGAGCGCCGGATCGGGCGGGACGCGCTCGCGGCGGCGTTCGAGCCGGGGGCCGCCAATCCGGTCCTGGCCCGGGCGGGCGCGCAACTCGGCGCCGTGCTCGCCCCGATCGTCAGCCTGCTCTTCCCGCCGCTGCTCATTCTCGGCGGCCGCCTTGCCGCCGCCGATTCCTACGTCTCGGCGATGGCCGGAACGCTCGCCGTAACCGCCCACCCGCGCGCCGTCGCCGGACTCCGCATCGAGCGCGCCCAGGGCGGCATCGACAGCGGGGACCGGGGCGCCGGGGCGGCGGTGCTCGATCGGTGGTTCGCCGCCGACGGCCCGATGCGGGCCGAGCGCGCGGAATTGGTGTCGGTCGGAGGAGGGTTGTCATCGTGAAGGACCAGTTGAGCGTGCTCGCGTTCGGCGCGCACCCGGACGATCTCGAATACCAGATCGGGGGAACGCTCGCGAAGTACGCGAAGCTCGGCGCCCGCGTGACGATGGCCGTGGTCACCAACGGCGACGTTGGGTCCAGCACCATGCCGATGGAGGAAATCGCCGAGGTCCGGCGGCAGGAAGCGCTCGCCGCCGCCGGTCTGATCGGGGCCGACCTGATTTGGATCGGCTACCACGACGAGTTCTTCTTCCACAACGAGGAGAGCCGCCGCAGGCTGATCGACGTGATGCGCCAGGCCCGCCCGGACGTCGTCTTCTGCCACTGGACCGACGACTACCACCCGGACCACAGCTTCAGCGGGCAGGCCGTGCGGGACGCCCGGATCATGACCGCGGTGCCCAACATCGTCACCGACCACCCGCCGCTCGCCCGCATCCCGGAGTTGTTCTTCTACGACACCCTCGCCGGCATCAACTTCGCGCCCGAGGTTTACGTCGACATCACCGACACCTTCAGCACCAAGCAGCAGATGCTGGCCTGCCACGTCAGCCAGAACCAGTGGATCCAGGACATCTTCCAGGCGAATCTCACCGACCTCATGGAAGTGCAGACCCGCTTCCGCGGCCTGCAGGCCGGCAAGCGCCACGCCGAGGGCTTCCGCGCCCTCGAGACCTGGCCGCGCGCCGCCGACTTCTCGAAGTTGCCGCTCGGGTATTCCGCCGCGGCGCACCCCGCGGTTCT
>JBJTKE010000218.1:0-1835 GCA_046096285.1 Chloroflexota bacterium | reverse complement strand
GTTCCCGGTTTCTGGTTCCCGGTCCCCGGTCCCCGGTCCCCGGTCCCCGCGCCCGCCCTGGCGGGGGTGTGGGCCGGGGCCGGGCGCCGGGCGCGCCGTTCGCGGGAACCCGTTCAGCCCCCCGCCGCCCGCTCCGCGTTGAGCGCCAGCAGGCGGGCGAGCAGGTCCTCCTCGGCGGTGGCGTCGGGGTCGGCGGCGTCCTCCCAGCCGTAGGCGGCCCAGACGGCGCGGTCGAGGGCGGCGTGGGCGTGGCGCAGCCAGGCGGGGCGCTCGTTGTAGAGGTTGGTGAGGGTGCGGGTCTTGAGGACGGCGTCGGACGCGCCCTCGGGATCGAGCCAGCGGCGGCGTTTCGCGTCCAGATCGGCGGCGGCCGCGGCGATGGCGGCGAGGCGGTCGTGGCCCGGTTCGCCCGGCTGCGGTTCCCGGCCCGGCGGCCACGGCAGGGGGAAGGTTTCGAAGCAGGTGGTCGGGGTGTAGCGGGGGTCGTTGCCCTTGCCCATCCAGGTGCCCATGCGGAGGGACCAGCGCTCGTGGGCGCGGGAGTGGAGGACGCCGAAGAAGTAGTCGTCCTCGCGGGCTATGCCCACAGTGGCACTATCGGGTAATGTGTTTGCGGCGAGAAAAACGAATAGACGATGTTTTGCCACTCGGGCAGTTACTATGACGCGCGACTTGCCAGTGGCTGCATCCTTCCAATCTTGTCCACTTCGCCCTAGTCTCCACCAATTGTTTCTACGCTGGGGATCCGCATTCTTATCACGGAGCGGCTTTATGTTTTTCAGAACATACTCAAACGGTAACTCATAGAGTGCTGCCTGACTCTCATCCATCGAACCGAAATCGATGATCGACATATGGCGTGGTCGCCGTACTATGTCTAAACCGTTTACCCAAGGCTGGATGATATCCGCGTTTGGTCGACCATTTGGATTTGGTGGCGACGTGAGCATAGTATTGGCAGCATCGCTGTCAAGTTCAAACGGGCCCACTTTGACTGGTCCTTGAAGTGCAATTCCAAGGTTCTCGCGGAGGCGCGCGGCCCGCGTAATGTCCACGCTTGCGGTGAGGTCAGCATTTACTCGTACTACTCGTTCACCATCGAGCGTGGCGGTGGTCTCCGATCCGTCATCGAATCCGACGATGGAGATGCGGACCGCCGCTCCGTCCAGAATCCACGGCTGGTCTGACCACGCCATGAAGATGTCGCCGCTCTCCTTGATCCGCTTGAGCACGTCGCGGTTGGCCCCGCCGCGAATGCTGTTGGTGGCGAGCAGGCCGGCGCGCTTGGATTCCCCGGCCGCGATCTGCTGGCGGGCTTTCTCGAAGAAGTAGCAGCACAGGTCGGCCTCGCGGGCGACCGCTCCGTCGAAGGCGGCGAACAGGTCGTCCACGCAGGCGTCCCCGAGTTGGGTGCGGAGACGCTTGCCGCCCAAAAACGGCGGATTGCCGACGATGAACTCCGCGGCGGGCCAGTCGGCGGGGATGGGCCGGCCGGCGTCGTCGTGGGCGAGCAGGGCGTCCTGCAGGCGGATCGTCTCCAGCGGTTCGAGGATGGGTTCGACCCGGGATTGCGTGCCGAACCCGTTGTCCAGCATCCACTTCAGGTGGGTCAGCCAGACCGTCGCCTGCGCCAGTTCCCGCGCGTAGGCGTTGATCTCCAGCCCCAGCATCTGCCGCGGCGAGACGCGCAAGTAGGCGATCGCCAGCCCCAGCGCCGCGCCGGTCACCGCCACCTCCTTCTCCAGCCCCTTCAGCCCGGCCAGCGCCACCGACAGGAAGTTGCCGCTGCCGCAGGCGGGGTCCAGCACCGTCACCGCCGCCAGCCGGTCCTGGAA
>JBJTKE010000217.1:0-4325 GCA_046096285.1 Chloroflexota bacterium | reverse complement strand
CGGCGGCGGCCAGCGCCCGCAGCGCCCCCGCCGCGCCCGCCGCGCCCGATCCGCCCCGTTTCGCCTCCTCGACCGCCCGCCGGTCCAGCGCCAGCGCCACGGCCAGCGCGACCACCGCGCCTTCGTCGCCGGGCAGCACGGCAGCGGGCGCCGCGTCATCCCCCGGGGCCGCGCGGCCCGCCCGGTAGTCGATCGACCACGTGCCAGCCGCGGCGGGCATCGCCAGGTCGAGGCCGTCCTCGCGCCAGCGCCAGCCCTGCGCGCGGTCCCCGGGCCGGTCGTCATCCCGCCACCGGGCAACGGCCGCCCCCGCCGGATCCCGCACCCGCGTGATGCGCGCGGGGTCCACCGTTCCCGCCGCGGGCGTCAGCCGCCGGTCTCCCGCCGCCGCGACCGCCGTCGCCGTGGCCTCCCGCGGGACGATTCCGCCGTAGCGCAGGATCGCGCCGGCGAGAGCCGCGTTCAGCGTCGCGTCGTCCCATAGCGGGCTCGCGCCCGTGTCCTCGAGGCGCAGCCGCAGGTCGGCGCGCAGGGTTGCGCGGGTCGTCATCGCCTCACCTCACCTCACCGTCCCTCGCCAACCACGCCGACCGCGGTCAGGCTCATCTCCTCCAGCACCTTGCGGAACTCGCCATCCGGGTCCTCCCCGCCCAGCGCCGCGACCGCGCTGCGCCGCGAGGAGATGCCGCGCTCCACCAGCAGCGCGGCGTTCCGCACCTGTCCGTCGAGGTCGCTCGGCAGCACGCTCGGCCAGACGGCCTCCATCCGCCGCCAGCCCGCCAGCGGCGCGCCGCCGAACCGCTCCAGCACATCCAGCAGGCGCGCGTTCCGTTCGCGATAGAAGGCGTCCCAGCCGCGCCGCTTGCGGGCCACCTTTTGCAGCAGGGGCTGCACCTCCACCTCCAGCGCCGCCCCGGAGAGATCGCGGCCGCTGTCCCCGAACGCCGTCCGTGGCGTCTCCGCCAGGTCGTGCAGCGCCCGGAACAGCAGATCGAGCGCCTGCACGTGCAGGCCCACGCCGCCGCCGCCGAGCAGGTCCAGCAGGTAGGCGCGGGCGCCCTCTGGCAGTTCCCAGGTCGCGCCGGGCCGCACCGTGATGCCGTTGCTGTCGTCCACGTTCTCCAGCACGGCGACCGGCGCACCCGAGAGGTCGAGAATGCGGCACAGCGTCGAGACCCGCCCGTTGATCTCCCGGCACACGTCGTAGAGATCCTCCAGATCGGAGCGGCCCCACAGGCCATGCGGCCGGGGATCGTTCGGCAGCAGCACGTAGGGGATCCAGCCGTAGGGGTTGTCGCCGTCGCGCACCGTCTGCCCCGCCACCTCCACCCGCCAGCGGCCGGCGGTCCACCCCTCCGTCACCGGCAGCAGCCGGGACGGCGCGGCAAAATGCCCCTCCCGCAGCCAGCCCAGCGCCGCCAGCCGCTCCGGCGGCAGCCCGTACCGCTGCACGATCTCCAGCACCTGCCGCGGGCGGTCCGGCGCGGTCCGCGCGCAGAGCGTGGCAGGGTCCACCGGGGCCACCACCGGGGCATCCTCCGCCCCGTCCCACGTGACCTTCACCGCCGCGTCCCCCAGCGTCGCCGCCTCGATGCACAGGGCCACGTCCAGCGCCCCGAGATCGAGCGCCGCGGCCGCCGCGGACAGCGCCCGCTCGGCCGCGCCCGCGCCCGCCTCGTCCTCCGGTCCCGCCCCCACCGCGCGGAAGGTGACCGGCCCCGGGAACACGTAGGCCGCCGTCTTGCGGACCACCGCCCCGGCGTAGTTGAAAGTGAGCCGGGCCTCGCCCCGCCGCGGCGGCGCCGTCCACTGGTCGCCCTCCGCGAACGCCCGGGCGGCGGCATAGCGCCGCCAGCGCGCCTCGTCGGCGGCGTCCGGATCGTCCCGCCCCACGCTCGCCAGCCGGGGCCATGCCGCGTTCGTTTCCATCGTTCCTCCCGTCCTGTTCCGTGCTACGCGGTTGCCGATGCAGACTCCGGCCCGCGCCAACGCCCAACCAGCCGCGCAGCCCGAATTGCCCCGCTCCCGAGCCGGAAGCGAGGCACTCAGCCATGCTCACATGGTGCGAAACGCAAGCGCAGGCGCGGGAGACGCCCCGGCGCCATCCACTTTCACTTCAGGGACATCTCCGGTCGGGCCGCCCAACAGGGGGATCGCCGCGGTCCGGGGCGCGCGTCGTCGCGCCTACTCCACAGGCGAGCAGATCTCCACGAGGACCCCGTCGAGGTCGCGGACATAGGAGACCGTCTGCCCCCATGACATCACCGCCGGTTCCTTGACGGCGACCGCGCCCGCCGCCACCGCGCGCGCGAACGCGCCCGGCACATCGTCCGTCGTCAACGCCAGTTCAACCCCCGGCGCAATCCGCCCCGGTTCCGGGAACTCCACCGCGACGCCCGCCGCCGCCGCCATGCTCCGGGCTGCGAACGCGATGGTCGTCTCCCCCGTGGCCAGTTCGCCATAGGTTCCGTCCTCGCTGGCGAACCTCCGCGAGAACCCGAACGCCGCCTCCCAAAACTGCAGCGACGCCGCGACGTCCGCCACGTAGACGATGGTCCATCCAAATTTCACGGAATCCTCCGGGCAGCCCCGAAAGCCCCGGCCAGCCGATCCCCTACCACGCCGCCCCGGCCGCCTCGACCCTGCCGCTCCGCGCCACGCCCGCCAGCAGATCCAGCAGTTGCGGGTAGTTGGTCCTGGCCGCGTAGTGGTCCTCGGCGCGCTCGCGGGCGCGGGCGCCCATCGCCGGCAGTTCGCCCCGGTTGTCGAGCGCCCAGCCCATGCGCTCGACCAGCGGCGCCTCCCGGCCCGCGTCGATCAGGAACCCCGAGCGCCCGTCCTCGATCATCTCCGGGATCGCCCCGACCCGGGTCGCGATCACCGGCACCCCGGCCGTCATCGCCTCGATCACCGCGTAGGGCGAGTAGTCGAACCGGGTGGGAAAGACGAACAGGTCGAAGCCCGGCAGCACCTCGGTCATCAGTTCATGCCACGGCACTTCGGCCATCAACTTCACGTTCGGCAGGCTCGCCGAGCCCCGCGGCGCGTCCCCGCACACCAGCGTCAGGTGCGCCCGGTCCGCGAAGTGCTCCTGGTGCACCCGCAGCAGCAGGTCCGCGCCCTTGCGCGTGAACCCGTTGCCGATGAAGCCCACCTTCAGCAGATCGTCATACCGCAGGCCGCCGCCGGCGCCGTTTCCATTGCCGGCGCCATGCCCGTCCCCGTTCCCGTTCCCGTTCCCGTTCCCGTTGGCATGGTGGCCGTTGCCATTCCCATTGCCGTTCCCGTTGCGATAGTGGCCGTTTCCGTTCTCATTGGCATGGTGGCCGTTCCCGTTCCCGTGCCCGTTCCCGCTCCGGCCGGGGCGATAGGCGGTCCAGCCGCGGCCAAGCCGCCCTGCCGTCCGGCCGGCGCCCATCCCCGGACCGCCGGGGCCGGCGGCAGCCTGCCCGGGCTGCGGCAGCGTCACGCCGTTGCGCACCACCTGCACCTTCGAGGCGGGAATGCCGTAGTCGTCGATCACCGACGCCGCCGCCCAGTCCGAGAACGACACCACCAGGTCGGAGCGCTCGTAGATGCGCCGCTCCAGTTCCAGCGTCGTCTTCAGGAAGGGCGAGTTGACGTACCGCGACTCCTGGAACGCCAGTTTCCAGGTCAGGTCGATCGAGACCACCGCCGGGATCTCCCGCGGCAGATCCAGCACGCTCGTCGCCGCCGTCTGGGTGTGGATGTAGACGAGATCCAGATCCTTCGGCCGGTACCGCCGCAGCAGATACCCCACCTGCTGCCGCTTGAACTGGAACACCCACCAGGTGAGGAAATCCAGTTCCCGACCGCCCGTCAGCGGCACGTTCAGCCGCCCCAGGAAATCCCCCAGACGGTCCATCCAGTACAGCGGGATGATCGTCGCGTCGAACCGGCCATCACCGAGCAGGTGCTGCTCCAGGAAGCGCAGGTGGGTCTTGTGGCCCAGTCCATATTCAACAAAAAAGAGGGACCGCGCCGGGGCCGCCTGCCCCAACCTCGCGCCGGTATCCACCTGCACCAACGGCCCTCCCCAGAACGTGGCGCCGCCCGGACGGCCCTGGCCCGGATGCCCATCACCACCCGAACCCGTCCCGGATCGCCACAACCCGGCGGCGCGCCGCCTGCCTTGCCCCGCGACCCATCCCCGATCCACGACGGAGCCCGGCGGTGATCCGCGCCTCCCGCATCATACCCGATCCGGTCATTCCCGGGCCGATCCCGGGGCCTTCCGCCGGGCTCCGTCGTGGATCGGGGATGGGTCGCGGGGCAAGGCAGGCGGCGCGCCGCCGGGTTGTGGC
>JBJTKE010000216.1:0-3973 GCA_046096285.1 Chloroflexota bacterium | reverse complement strand
GGCGAGTCCGCCCCGGTCTCGCATGCCGCAGCGACCGCATTCCACGGCCGCCCCGCCGATCATCCGGGATGGCTGCTGAAAGCGCCGGGCGGCATGGACGTGCTCGCCGCTGCCCTGGAGGCGGAGGATGCGGACATCTCGCTGAAACTCGACCTCTCCTGCGCCGCGGGCGGCCTCGTCTTCGGGCTCGACGACGACGGCGGGGGGCTTTTCGTCGAACTCGCCCCCGGCTCGCCGGCAGCTTCGCTGGTCAAGTGGCTGCCGGAGCGCAACGTCCGCACCGGCCAACTGGGCTACCGGCGCGAGGTGCTGCAGTCCGGGATCATGGCGGCGCCGTTTCCCGCCGGGGAACGTGCGCCGGTTCGCCTGTTGCGGGTTGGCCCGTATCTGGAGGTGAGCGTGCGCGGCGAGGTCGTGCTGGCGACCTTCACCGGAGAGCGGCGTGCCGGCCGCTGGGGCATCTGGGCGGAATCGGGCCCGGCGCGGGCGGAAGATGTGCGGCTGGCGCGGATGCGCCTTCCGGGATGACCATGCGGGCCACGCCGGGGATGGCGGGCGCGCATCGTGACAAGGAGTGAACGTGACCGGGCATGTGGCTGCGGCCGACGACGCGCTGGCCCGCCTGCGGGCGGCCAGGGCGTGGGTGTTCGACATGGATGGGGTGCTGTACGTCGGGACGCGGACGCTGCCCGGGGTGGCCGAGTTGCTCGACGCGCTGCGGCTGCGCGGCCGCGGCGTGATGATGGCCACCAACAACTCGATGTCCACCCCGGAGATGTACACCAGGAAACTGGCCGCGATGGGCATCGACGTCCCGCCGTCCGCCATCCTGACCTCGGCCCTCGCCACCCGCGACTACCTCGAGCGGGAACTGCCCGGCGGCAGCGGATTGTTCGTCATCGGCATGCCGGCCCTGCGGGAGCAGTTGTTCGCCGACGGGTCGTTCCATCCGGTGCAGTTCGGGGAGGAAAAGGCCGCAGCCCTCGTGCTCGGACTGGACAAGGAGTTCACCTACGACAAGCTGAAGGCGGCCACCTCCGCGATCTGGGAGGGCGCGCGGTTCATCGCGACCAACACCGACGCAACCCTGCCGACCGAAACCGGCCTCGTTCCCGGGGCCGGCAGCATCGTCGCCGCGATCCGCACCGCGTCCGGGGTGGAGCCGACCGTCATCGGCAAGCCGGAAACGCCGATGCTGGAGATGGCCCTGATCCGCCTCGGGGTGCAGCCGCACGAGGCGGTGATGGTCGGGGACCGGCTCGATACCGACATCCTCGCCGGACGCCGGGCCGGCATGCTCACGGTGCTGGTGCTGACCGGGGTGTCGGGCCGGGACGAGATCGCCGGTGCGGCGGCCATGCCGGATGTGGTCGCCAACGATCTGCCGTCGCTGACCGCCGCGCTGATCGGCGGGTGACGGCCAGCCATCGCCTGCGCCCGGCGCCGCCGTCGGGCGCGGCCGGGAACTCGGGTGCGTGGTGAAGCCGGGGCGGGGGCAGGTTGAACGCGCCGGACGGGCATGGTATCGTCACCGGGCCCTCGGGGGCGGCGACGCTTGCCGACCTAGCTCAGCCGGTAGAGCAGCTGTTTCGTAAACAGCAGGTCGCGGGTTCGAGTCCCGCGGTCGGCTCCGGGAGGCACAATTGAGCCGAAGTGGCGGAACCGGCAGACGCGCTACGTTCAGGGCGTAGTGGGGGTAACCCCGTGGGAGTTCAAATCTCCCCTTCGGCACCAACGTTCCCGGCTGGCAATCGTTCTCCCGGATGGGCGGCAGCGCCGGAAACGTGTACCTTTACAAGCGAGGACGAGGACAGGACGGACGGTCGCTGGCCGGAAGGCCAGAGGAAAGTCCGGGCTGCACAGAGCGAGGGCGCCCGGTGAAAGCCGGGGAGGCGCTTCGGCGCCGACAGTCCAGATTGGCGCGCGGCTCGCCGCGCGAGAGCAACAGCGACCATGACCGGCGCAAGCCGGGGTGAAAAGGGCAATCCTCCCCGCAGCAATCTCCGATTCGGCCGTTACCAGGTTGCTCGCCGAGGCCGGAAGTCGAGAGCAGTCACGAAGGCGACGACGTGACCGGTCCCTCAGGGGGCCGAGAGAGATGACCGTCACGAACAGAACCCGGCTTATGTCCCTGTCCCGCCCTCACCTACGGTGCCTTTAGCTCAATTGGCAGAGCGCCTGTCTGTGGAACAGGAGGTTACGGGATCGTGCCCCGTAAGGCACCCCACGAAGTACCGCATGGTTGTGCGGAAACCGAACGGCCCGGAGCATCTCGCTCCGGGCCGTTGTCATCTGGCTGCCGTCGTCCCGGCGGGCGACGTCCCTTGGTGATCTGGCCGTCGTTGCCGCGGACGGGGCGCGGTTCTCGCCGCCCCCGTTCCACCGTCCCGAGGTCGTACGCCTCGGCGGCGACGATGGCCTCGCGCCGGGAGTTGACCCCGAGCTTGCCGTAGATGTTCGCCGCGTGGCTCTTCACCGTCTGCAAGGAGATGGAGAGTTCCTCGGCGATCTCCGCGTTGGTGAGCCTGCGCACCAGGCGCTCCATCACCTCCGCCTCGCGGATGGTCAGCACCGTCAGGATCGACTCCCGGCCGCTTGCATCCGCCCGCGCCGCGACGGGAGCAGGAGCCGGTTGCTCGCGGCGCTCCAGCAGGGCGAGGATGCGGTCCGCCTCGGGCCGCGCGGGCCCGTCGAGTTTCCGCAGGAGCGGCGCAAGCTGCGGCCCGAGGTCGAGGAACGTGCGCGTGTAGCGGTCGCCGCCCGAGAGCGTGATCGCCGCGGCAAGGTCGCCGAGCGCCGCGGCCTCCCGGCGGTCGGCCTTGCTCACCAGCGCCGACAGGGTCATGATCTCGATCATGGTCGAGCGCTGATTAGCGCGCTCCGCGCGGGCGCGCATCCCGTTCACCAGCCGCCGTGCCTCCGCGATCGCGCCCGTGCCGCCGACGGCCAGCAGTGCCCTGGCGCGGGTCAGGGGCTCATGCTCGAACGCCAGCATCGGCACGTCCGGGGAGGTGCGCCGGGACGACCCAAGCCACGAGCGGACCCGGTCCAGATCGTCCATTTGCTGGGGGAGGCGGGCCTCGAACGACCGGATGCCCGGGATGATGCCCGCCGCGTGGCGGTCGAGCACCAGTTCCCGCAGCCTGCGGACGGTGGCAAGCGCCTCCTCGGGCTGGCCGAGCGCCAGCCTCGTCATCGCCAGGCAGAACATCGATTCGCGCAGCGCAAGCAGATGGACCACTCTGCCGGTTCGCTCGACGACGGCAAGCCGCTCCTCCGCCGCGCGGAGGTCGTTCCGCTCGTAGGCGAGGAGGCCGGCAAACATGGCGGCCCACCCGGCGGATACGGGCAACTCGTGAATGCTTGCCAGCGCGAGCACATCTTCGGCGTAGCGCTCGCATTCGGAGATTGCCCCTGCCACCTTGTAGGCAAACATCAGCCCGATCAGCGGACGCACCGAACACGCGTCCACGATTTCGCTGTCGAGCGCAGAGGCGAGCGTCATCAGTTCCGTCGCCTCGTGCAATCGGCTCGAAGTCCCCAGCGCCCACCCCTCGAGCACGGAGGCGAGACCGTGCGGCAAGCGCTGATGGGCCGGGATGGCGGCTCGCGCGGCGCGGATCGCCGCGAGGAACTCGGCGGGCTCCTTCTCGATCTGCACGCTGTTGGCGAGCTTCAGCAGCGAAAACTCCGCTCGCACGGCGGATTCGTCCCGGAAGCGCTCGCCGTCCACGGTATAGATGATCCGGGCCTGCCGCTCGATTTCCCAGATCGATTCCGACCGGCCGCTGAGGTGGGACACCCAGGCCGAAGCGAGGAGCAGGCGGGGACGCTGCGAGCGAATCTCCGCTGGCACCAGGTCGAGCAGGGCGTCGACCGAGCGCCAATCCTCGCGGCTGAGGTGCTGCGGGATTGCCTGCTCCAACGTGTCGCAGGCCTCGTCGGCCATGCCCGCCGAGATCGCGATCAGGAT
>JBJTKE010000215.1:0-15594 GCA_046096285.1 Chloroflexota bacterium | reverse complement strand
ACGACCGGCGCGGTCACCGAATGGTGACGGAACTGCTCGCGGGCATGAACGTTGGACAGGTGCACCTCCACGGCCGGGGTTCCCACCGCCGAGAGGGCATCCCGCACCGCGAGGCTGTAGTGGGTGAGCGCGCCGGGGTTGATGACGATGCCAAGCGCGCCCGCGCCCTCCTGCTGGATGGTGTCGACGATGACGCCCTCGTGATTCGATTGCCGCCAGACCACCTCGACCGCAGGAGCGAGTCCGGCCACGAGCCTCCGCACGGACGCCTCGATGTCGGCAAGCGTGGTGCGTCCGTAAACCCCGGGCTCGCGGGTTCCGAGCAGGTTCAGGTTCGGGCCGTTGACCACCAGAACGCGGCCCGTGAGAGAGACTGCCGCCATCGTTCCTCCAGCAGGCGCCCGCCCTCGGGGCAGCCTCGTAAGCCGTGTGCGTCGCGGGCGCCGCCGGTCAGCCGAGGACCGGATCGGCCTCCATCACCCGCCGGAGTTCAACGATCTGATCGCGCAGCAAGGCCGCCTTCTCGAACTCCAGATTCTTTGCGGACTGCTTCATCTGGCTCTCGAGATCCTTGACCATGCGAGCCAGTTCGTCCTTCGGCAGTTCGGCGATGATACCGGTGCGGCCATCGCTCCCCCCGGTCCGGTACTCGGAGGCTTCCTCCGCCACCTGCCGGACCCGCTCGGTGATGTCGCGGATCTCCTTGACGATGCCGCGGGGTTCGATGCCGTGCTGCTCGTTGTGGGCGATCTGGATCGCGCGGCGGCGGTAGGTCTCGTCGATGGCGGCCTTCATGGAGCGGGTCATGGTGTCGGCGTACATGATGACCTGTCCGTCGACATGCCGCGCGGCCCGCCCGATGGTCTGGATCAGCGATCCCTCGGAGCGGAGGTAGCCCTCCTTGTCGGCATCGAGGATGGCGACCAGCGACACCTCCGGGAGGTCGAGACCCTCGCGCAGCAGGTTGATGCCGACGACCACATCGTAGATGCCGAGCCGCAGATCCCGCAGGATCTCGATCCGCTCGAGCGTGTCGATTTCGCTGTGCTGGTAGTGGGTGCGGATGCCGGATTCCTTGAGGTAGTCGGCGAGGTCCTCGGCCATCCGCTTGGTGAGCGTCGTCACCAGCACGCGGTGGCCGAGCGAAATCCGGTTGTTGATTTCGCCGAGCAGGTCGTCGATCTGCCCCTTGGTGGGGCGAACCGAGATGGCGGGGTCGATCAGCCCGGTTGGGCGGATCACCTGCTGGACGACCTTCTGGCTGTGCTCCTGCTCGTAGGGTCCGGGCGTGGCGGAGACGAAGACGGCCTGCCGGATCATGCGCTCGAACTCGGCGAAGGTCAGCGGCCGGTTGTCGCGGGCCGACGGCAGGCGGAACCCGTGCTCCACCAGCACATCCTTGCGCGAGCGGTCGCCGGCGTACATGCCGCGAACCTGCGGCAGGGAGATGTGGGACTCGTCCACGAAGAGCAGGAAATCCTCGGGAAAGTAGTCGATCAGGGTGGAGGGTTGCTCGCCGGGCTTGCGGCGGGAGAGGTGCATGGAGTAGTTCTCCACGCCGGCGCAATAGCCGGTCTCCTGCAGCATTTCGAGGTCGTACATGGTGCGCTGCCGGAGACGCGCGGCCTCCAGCGGTTTCTCGAGGGCGTTCAGTTCCGCGAGCCGGTCATCGAGTTCCTGCTGGATGTCGCGGATGGCCGCCTTGAGTTTGTCGTCGGTGGTCACGAAGTGCTTGGCGGGGTAGATGTCGCATTCCATGCGCTCGATCAGGATCTCGCCGGTGAGGGGATCGACCTCGACGATGCGCTCGATCTCGTCCCCGAAAAACTCGACCCGGACGGCGATTTCCTCGTAGGCCGGGAAGATCTCGAGCGTGTCGCCGCGGACCCGGAACGAGCCGCGCACCAGCGTCAGGTCGTTGCGGTCGTACTGGATGTCGATGAGATGGCGGACGACCTTGTCGCGCCGCAGGCTTGCGCCGCGCCGCAGCGACACGACGGTCTGCGCGTACTCCTCGGGCGAGCCGAGGCCGTAGATGCAGGAGACCGAGGCGACGATGAGCGTGTCCGGGCGGGTCAGCAACGAGCGGGTGGCGGCGTGGCGAAGCTTGTCGATTTCCTCGTTGATGTCCGCGTCCTTTTCGATGAAGGTGTCGGTGCGGGGCACGTAGGCTTCCGGTTGGTAATAGTCGTAGTAGGAAACGAAGTATTCGATGGCGTTCCGGGGAAAGAACTCCTTGAACTCGGCGTAGAGTTGGGCGGCGAGGGTCTTGTTGTGGGCGAGCACCAGCGTCGGCCGGTTCATGCGGGCGACGATGTTCGCCATCGTGAAGGTCGTGCCAGAGCCGGTGACGCCGAGCAGGGTCTGGTAGCGCAGGCCGTTGTCGATGCCCTCGACGAGCGCCTCGATGGCGGCCGGCTGATCGCCGGTCGGCCGAAGTTCGCTGACGAGTTCGAAGTCGGGCATCGGGCGCTCCGGGAGGATGGGCCGCGCGAGGCGAGTGACGGCGCGCGGCAGCGTGGGCGGAAGTATAGTCGAACGGATGCGCTACCCGATGCGGTAGAACTCGGCTTCGGCGCCGCCGGGGCCAAGCAGTTCGTCGATGTGCCGCACAGCCCAGCGCTGGCCCGACCAGGTGAGCCTGCCGAGGGCCTCCTCGCGGTCGCACCAGGCGAACTCGGTGAACTCCTGCCCGAGGTGGGGCTGGGCCCGGGCGCCGGCGGCGAACACCAGCACCGGGGCGAGCACCACGGCGTCCCGGGTGTGGTCGTAAACCTGGTTGATGTGGTCGGCGGAGTAGGGGTCCAGACCGGTCAGGCCGGTGTGCTGCTCGATCAGCCGGCTGGCGGCGTCGACGGTGCTCTCGCCCTGCCGAACCGACCCGTGGATTGGCTGCCAGGACCCGCCCAGCGCGGCGTCGCCGCGGCGCTGCAACAGCAGGAACTGCAGGCGGGCGTGGACCCGGCGCACGATGTAGACATCGACGGCGTCGGCGACGATTCGTGGCATGTCGGCCCTCGCTGGCGACGCGCGGCCGGCCCGCACGACGCCGCGACTCTAGCACGAAGCGCGGAGGACCGGCCCGTTCACTCTTCATGCCAGCCGCGCCGCGCGCGCCACTGGTCGAGCGGCGACGGGCCGTCGAGTTCGCGGCCCCGCCACATGCGGGCCTGCGGAGCGGACGCCGCGCGACCGAACCACAGGCTTGCCAGCGCGCAGAAGGACGCGATCGCCAGCAGCGCCGCCACCGGCGGAAGCGCGCTTCGCAGCAGGTAGGCGGCCACCGCCAGCCCAAATGCGCCGCCGAGCGCGGCGAGCGGCGTCGGCGGCCCGCCCCGCCAGTGCCCGACGGAGCGCCGGACCGTCGCCTCTCCGTGAGCGGCCCGGCCGCGGACCTGGTCGATCACCGTCGGTTCCCGGTCGACCCGTTCGAGAATCTCGCGAATCTCGTCCTCGACGCGGCTGCGGCCGGGGGGAGGGGGTTCCATCGTCGGCATCGGCGTGCACCTGCCTCTCGCATCTCGCGGCCCGGATCGGGCGGCGGTTCCGTTCCCGCATGGTAGGGTACGAGCGGGTCCGCGGCGGGCGCCCGCTACGAGGGGGAAGCGCCGCCGGATGACTTGACCGCCAGAATCGTGCCGCACGGGTGCGGGTTCCGGCCACGTGCCGTTGGTAGCGCGATGCCGCAAATCAGGCTCAGCTTCATCGATCAGGCCGAAACCATCAGCTTTGTCGCGCCGGCGCACATCCTGAAGATGGCGGTCGCGGGGTGCGCCCGGGGGGCGCTCACGGCGCGCGGACTCGTGGCGGCGATCGGCCAGTACGATCCCGCCTTTTCGGCCCGGATCGCCTCCGCGCTCTCGGAGGAGGCCGCTGGCCGCGGTGATGCCGATTTGCGGCTCGCGGTGCTCGCTCCGGGCGACGTCCGCGGTCCGAGCCTCGAACCGGACGAAGGCGGGATCGTGATCTTCAACCTGCCCGCCAGGCGCATCGTGCAGATTGGCAGCAGGCCGGACGCGGTAGAGCGCAGCGGGCGCGGGCGGATGCGCCGGAACGGCCGCCCCGTGCAGGTCTACTACGCCTACGAGTTGCCGGAGGAGTGGAGCATCGTGCCCTGACGTCACCTGCCCCGGGGCTGGTCGGGGTCTGCGCCGGGACGGCGCTTCTTCGCCAGACCGCCGAGGAACATGCGGCTGACGTGGTCGGTGAACTTCTCGGGAGCGGCCTCTCCGCGGTCGGGCATCAACTCGCTCTCCCGCGGGGTGCGCACGTCCCAGGCGGCGCGGGCGTCCTGCGCACGCGACAGCCAGGCTTCGATTTCCGCTCCCGCCTGCGCCGGATCCTGCTGCAGGGTGGCGCGCAGTTCCCCGAGGCTCGTCTCGAACTGGTCGATCCAGCGCGTCACCGCCTCCCGGTTGGTCAGGAGGATGTCGCGGTACATGGCGGGGCTGCCAAGCGCCAGTCTGCTCACGTCCCGGAATCCGCTGGCCGCGAGATGCTGCATGTCGCGCCAGGACGGATCGCCGCTAACCGCGTTCACGAGCGCGCCGGACAGCACGAAGGGGAGGTGGCTGATCCCGGCGACGAAGGCGTCATGTTCGAAGTGATCGGCGAAGTAGGCGGTTGCCCCAAGCGCGGACACCATCCCGAGGACGGTGCGGACCGCCTCCTCATCCGCGGAAACGGACGGGCAAATCACCCAGGTGGCGCCGTTGAAAAGATCGGGATCGGCGCCCTCGATGGACTCGGTCTTGCCCGCCATCGGGTGGCCGCCGACGAAATGGATGGACGCTGGAAGGCGTTCCCGCGCCCAGCGCATCACCTCTGCCTTGGTCGAGGCGGCGTCGGTGACGACGGCCCCGGGCTTCAGGTGCGGGGCGATCGACTCGAACACCTCCTCCATCGCCATCACCGGGGTGGCGATGATCACGAGGTCGGCCCCCTCGACGGCTTTTGGGAGGTCCCAGGCGGTGCGGTCGACCGCCTTCATGCGTTCGGCGCGAGACTGCTTGTCGAGGTTCGTGGAGAACCCGACGACCTCGAGCGCAGGACGCCCGCCGGAGCCGTTCGCCGATGCCCAGCGACGAAGGCCGAGCCCGATCGAGCCGCCGATGAGGCCCAGGCCGATGATGGTCACGCGCTGCATGGCGGCGGCTCTCCTGTGTGAGGGTCAGGGCTGGTAGGAGACGACGTCGATCTCGCGCACCCAGCCGACCTGTCCGGTTTCGGTCTCGAATTTCATCCAGCGGTCGCCGTCCGAGGCGTCCTCGGTCGGCGCGTCCTCGTCGAGGTAGCGCAGGGGCGTGGAGGGTGGCAGCGCGACCAGGATCGCGTCGCCCCGCGTCGGCCCGGCGCGGAAGTTGACGCTCTGGCTGGCCCCGATCTGGTGGGTCGGCAGGAAGAGCGCGGTCGGCTCCGGGGTAGCGGTTGGCTCGGCCGGGGCGGCAGGCTCGGCCGTCTCCGGTTGCTCGACAGCCCCGCCCTCCGCCGCCTGCGCGGGCGCCTCCGCCGGCGCGGCCGCCTGCGCGGCGTTCGCGCCGGCGGGTTCCTCGAGGCCGGCGGGGGCCTGCGCCTCGAGCCCCTGCTGCCCGGAGTCTCCGGGGGCCAATTGCTGGATTCGGTCGGTGACCGGCGCCGACGACTCGCGGCTGACCGGGATGAGGTCTGAAAGGGGCTCGATGAGCGCGGCGTAGAGCAGGGTCGCGCCGCCGAGGCAGATGGCGATCGCGAGCGCCATGCTCAGTCCGACCGCCAGCCCGGCACGGCGCGATCTCTGCCGGAGCCGGTCGTTCAGGCCGGGATCGGTCATGGGGTCGCTGTTCCCTGCGTCAAGCGATGGGTCCATCGGCAGGCGCGCGCTGCTGGCGCCAGCCTCCGCCACGTTGGCTCGGGCGAGTATAGCACCCGGGTTTGCCGGGGTCGCTCCGTGGAGGGCGCCGCGGCTAGCGCATGGTGGAGGGCAGGATGCCGAGTTCGGCGCGGTACTTGGCGACCGTCCGCCGGGCGATCCGGATGCCCCGCTGCTCCAGCATCCCGCAAATGGTGCGGTCGGTCAGCGCCCCGCCCGCCCGCTGCTCCTGTACGAGCAGTTCCTTGATGACATCCTTGACGCTCAGGGATGGGGTGAAGAAGTCGCTGAACGGGATCACCTTGCGGTTCGGCAGCATCACGAACTTGTTGGAGGTGGCCCGGATGACGGTGGATTCGTGGACCCCCACCTGCTGGGCGACGACGGCCCGGGTCAGCGGCCGCAATTCGCGCACGCCCCCGCGCAGGAACGGCTCCTGCAGCACCACGATGCAGGCGCTGATCTTCTGGAGCGTTTCCCGCCGCTGCTGAATGTTGGAGATGAACAGCCGCGCCCGCGAGCTGTAGTTCCGGATGTGATCGCGCTCCTCGGGCGACACGCCGGGCGCCGGGCTGGCCGGAGGCGGCGCTGCGTCGCGGCGGCGACGGGCGGCATCGCCGGCGAGGCGATCGTAAAACGGGTTGATCCGGAGGTGGAAGTGCGAGGTGTCTACGACCTCCGCCGCAAGGTCGCCGTCCTTGAGCGTGATGATCACGTCGGGGGCGACGTAGGCCGCGGCGGACGGGGCGCGCCAGGACCGCGCCTCGCTCGACTGCAGGGGGTGCGGATTGAGGCGCTCGCGAATGAAGTCGCGGATGGCCTCCACGGCATCGGTCGAGATGCCGAGGCTGCGGCCGATCTGGCCGAACCGGTGCGCTCCGAGTTCGGCGAGGTGCGCGGCGATCAGATCTTCGGTTCCGGGCGGAACGGGCTCGCCCGCGGCGATCAGGTAGCGCGCCTGCAGCAGCAGCGACTCCTCCAGCGTGCGCGCGCCGACCCCGACCGGGGCCGCCTCCTGGATGACGCGGACGATGCGTTCGATCTCCGGGAGCGACCGGCCGCACAGGCTGGCGAGCTGGCCGAGATCGCAGCCGAGCAACCCGCGGTCGTCGATGCTGTCGACGAGGTACTCGGCGATCGGGTAGTCGTCGGGGTGGAGCAGGGCGCGCACGTCGCGGAGAATCTGGGAGCGGATGTCCTCCCCTTGCGCGACGAGGGTGAGCGGGTCGAAGTCGTCGTCGTCGTCGCGCAGGCTGGCCGCGCCATACAGGGCGTCCGGGCCGTCGTCGAAGCGATCCTGGCGGGCCTCCTCCTCGGTCCGAACCCGGCAGACCGGGCAGTAGAGGCCGTCGAGCACATTTCCGCAGGCCGGGCAGGCGACCAGATCTTCCTGTTCGAGAGCCGGGTTGGCGTCGATTTCGGCCATGACCGCAAGGTGCAGATCCTGCCGAGACAGGCTCAGGATGTGGTTGGCCTCGATGAGGCTGGGCGACACCCAGCTTCGCTGTTCCTGCGACAGGTCGTACCCGAGTTCCATCCTGCGCCTCCAGTGCGGCGGATTCCCTGCCGGGCGAGGCTGTTGCGGGCGGCCGGACCGCCGCCGGAGCGGATGCGCGGGACGCAGTCCGACCCGCGGCCCTCCCGGCGCTCGCCGTGGCAGGGTTCTTGCGATTCCCGCCACCATGTCAGCAAGAACCATGCCACGAAGCGGCGGCGGCGCGCGAACCCGCCCCTCCCCGTCCCGGCAGCCGGGAGCCTGCAATGCTCAGGGGCGGGCGCGGCCCCCGCCGCGCCGCGGGCAAAACGGGGGTTCGGAGCATGCGCTCGCTCCGGCTCGGCAACCTGGCCGGGATCGACATCAAGCTGCATCCCACCTTCCTGCTGGTTCTCCTGTGGGTCGCGGTCGATTGGGAACGGGCATGGGGCCGCGCCGAGTCGCCGGTGTGGTTCGGGTTCGTCTTCGTCCTGCTGCTCTTCGCCTGCGTGCTGTTGCACGAACTCGGCCATGCCCTGATGGCCCGGCAGTTCGGTCTGCGCGTGCACGACGTGACGCTTTCGGTGATCGGTGGCGTCGCCCGCTTCGACAGCGCGCCGCTGACCTCGCGGGGCGAGCTTGCCATCTGCCTTGCCGGTCCGGCGGCCAACTTCGCGATCGTCATCGCGCTCCTGCCGCTGATCCTGCTCGCCGGGGTCGTCGCCGGGTATGGGCCCGGCGACTATCTGCGCTCGGTGATGCAGCCCGGCATCCCCGGCCTGATGACCGGGTTGTTCGCCGCGAACCTGCTGTTGCTCGCGTTCAACCTGCTGCCTGCCTTCCCGATGGACGGCGGCAGGCTGCTGCGCGCCGGCCTGAGCGGCATCCTCGGCCGGGAGCGGGCGACGGCCGCCGCCGTCCGCTTCGGGCAGGTGCTTGCGCTGGGGCTCGGGCTGGTCGCCGCGTTCCGCCTGCACAGCCTGTCGCTGGCCCTGATCGCGGTGTTCCTCATCGTGGCGGCGGAGACCGAGATGCGCGCCGTCCGGGTCGAGTCGTCGTTGCGGCGGATGCGGGTGGGCCAGTTCGCGCTGTGGGACATGGGCGGCATCGCTCCCGACCGGCCGCTGAAGTTCGCCCTGCGCGGCGGCGCCCGGGACATCGTGGTGACGGATCGCCAGCAGGTGGTGGGGATGCTCTGGCGCAACGACCTGCTGAACGCCCTGAGCAGCGGCGGCGGCAGCATGGTGGTGGCGGACATCATGGAGCCGGGCGTGGTCCCGGTCGACGTCGACGACCCGGTGTTCGACGTGCACCGGCGAATGGAAACGGAGCGCCGCCCGGCCCTGCCGGTGGCGGAACACGGCCAGTATCGCGGCGTGTTCACCTCCGACCGGCTGGTTCACGTCTACCGGCAGGTTGCGCCGCCGGTGCTGCCCTGGATGGACCCGAACGCGTCGCTCGGCGAACTGGTGAGCGGCATCCTCCGCCCGCGCGCGCGCTGACCCGGGGGCGGGCTTGCTTGACCGGTTACGGTCGGGTGACTAGCATGGTCCGTGTACATTCCGCGATCGCGGCGAGGCGGTGACCGGATGAAGGTGTCCACCAGGGGCGAATACGGCGTCAGGGCGATGGTGGCGCTCGCGCGAAACTATGGGAGCGGGCCGATGTCGATCGCGTCCGTCTCCCGGTCGTCGGCCATTCCCACCGCCTACCTCGAGCAACTGATCGGCCCACTGCGCCGCGCCGGACTGGTCGAGAGCAAGCGCGGGGCCCACGGCGGCTACCAGCTTACCCGGCCTCCCGATCGGGTCACGGTGGGCGACGTCTACCGGGTCATGGAGGGGCCGCTGGCCCCGATGGACTGCGTGTCGGAAGACCCGGCGGATCAAACCTGCCCGCTGATCGACGGCTGCGAAACGCGGCCGGTCTGGCTCAAGATGCGGGACGCCATCGCCGGCACGCTCGACTCGATGACCCTGGCCGACCTGATCGAGCAGAGCCCGCGCAAGCGGCCGGTCGGCGACAGTCCCCTGATCCCCGCCGACCGCTGAGGGCGGCCCGGCCGGGAGCGCCCGGAGCGACCATGCCCAGCGAGGATGTGATCTACCTCGATCACGCCGCCACCACGCCGATCGATGCCGACGTCCTGGCGATCATGCTGCCGTGGATGACGGAGCGGTTCGGCAACCCCTCCAGCATCTACCAGCGGGGCCAGGCGGCGCGGGCGGCGCTCGATGACGCCCGGGTCGCCGTCGCCCGGGTGCTGGGCTGCCGGCCCGGGGAGATCGTGTTCACCAGCGGGGCCACCGAGAGCGACAACCTCGCCGTCAAGGGGGTGGCCCGGGCGGCCCGGCTGCGGGAGCCGGGCCGTCGGCCGCACATCGTCACGACCGCCATCGAGCACCATGCGGTGCTCCACGCCGCCGAATCGCTGGTGCGCGAGGGCTGGTGCGACCTCACCGTGGTGGCGCCGGAGCAGGACGGCGTCGTCCGGGTGGAGGCGGTTGCAGCGGCGATCCGGCCCGAAACGTGCCTCGTGGCGGTCATGTACGCCAACAACGAGACCGGGGCCATCCAGCCCGTGGCGGAGATCGCGCGGGCCGCGAGGGAGCGAGGCGCGCCGGTGTTCACCGACGCGGTGCAGGCGGCCGGGTCGCTGCCGCTGGGCGTCGATGCGCTCGGCTGCGACCTGTTGGCGCTGTCGGCTCACAAGTTCCACGGGCCGAAGGGGGTGGGGGCGCTCTACGTCCGCTCCGGCGTCCCGATCGACTGGCAGCAGGACGGTGGCGGCCAGGAGCAGGGGCGGCGCGGCGGCACCGAGAACGTCGCCGGGATCGCGGGCATGGCAGCAGCCCTGGCGAAAGCGGAGGCGCTGCGGCCGGTGGCCGCTCCGGCGATCGCGGCACGGCGTGACCGGTTGCTGGAACTCCTGAAGGCCGACATCCCCGGGCTGGAATTGAATGGACCTGCGTGCGGCGACCGGCGACTCCCGAACAACCTCAACGTGGCGATCCCGGGCATTCAGGGGGAGACGATGCTGCTCGGTCTCGACATGGAGGGCGTGGCGGCATCGGCGGGGTCGGCCTGCACCACGGGCAACGCGGAGCCCAGCCACGTGCTTGTCGCGATGGGTCTGCCGGAGGAGCGATGCCGGGCGAGCCTGCGATTCACGCTCGGCCGCGACACCACCGACGAGGACGTCGAGGACGCGGCCGCCATCGTGGCGGAGGTCGCCGGGCGGGTCAGGATGCTGGCGGGTTCCCGGTAGGCGGATCCACGGCTGGTTCATCTTCCGGGGGCTCCGCGGAGGCGGCGGCCTGCTCGAGCAGTTCGAGCCCGTCGATCCCGCCGACCGCGCCGAGCGGCGGCAGGTCTTCGAGCGAGCGCAGGCCGAAGTGGCGCAGGAAATCCGGCGTGGTGCCGTACTGGATCGGCGTGCCAGCCGCATGCAGCCGCCCGACCGCGTCGATCAGACCCCGGCCGTGCAGGTTTGCCAGCACGCCCGAGCAGTCCACGCCACGGATCGCCTCGATTTCGGCGCGGGTCACCGGTTGCCGGTAGGCGACGATGGCCAGCGTTTCCAGCGACGCGCCAGTCAGCTTGGCCTCGCGCTCGAGTCCGAGGAACCGGCGCACCTGGTTCGCAAATCGCGGCGTCGTCGCCAATTGGAGCCGCCCCTGGTGGCGCAGGATCACCCAGCCGCGGGTCTGGTCGCCCTCGAGGATTGGCAGCACCTCCGCGACCCGCTCGGGCGAGACGCCGCATCCGTCGGCCAGTTGCTCGATGGTCGCCGGTTCCGGCGCGACCAGCAGCAGGGCCTCGATCAGGGCGGCGAGGTCGCCGTCGGGGATGGCGGCGTCGTCCAGCGGCAACTGCCGCGAATCCGGCGCTTCCCCGGTTGGGCCCGCGGCTGTCACGGTCATCCGAGATCCGCTCCCGCGAGGCTCATGGGGTCGATGACCTCGTCCAGCGGGAAAATGGTGATCTCGCCGAAGGGCTCGGGCTGTTCGGCATCCGCGGCACGCCGGCGCAGCAGGACGAGCACCGCAAGGAAGCCGACCATGACTTCCTCCCGGCTGGCCTCCGGGCCGACCAGCATCCGGAACCGCACCGGCTCGCGCGCGGACAGCGCATCGATCAGCCGCCGCAGCATCGACTGGATGGTGACGATGCTGCGAACCGGCGCGGGCATCACCGGCATCGCCAGCACCGAGCGCCGCCGCCTCAGCGACCGGGCCAGCGCCGCGGGCTGGTGATTGGCGAGGCGCACCGCGACCGGACCCGGGCCGGACACGGACCCGCGTGGGTAGGCGCCGAGTCCCTGCGCCTGGGTTTCCGCGAACCGCCGCGCGGCGTCCTTCATGGCGCGGTACTCGATCAACTGGCGAACGAGGTCGTCCTCGTCGATCGTCTCCTCCTCGACCGGGGGCCGGGGCAGCAGCGAGCGCGATTTCAGCACGAGCAGGCGCCCGGCCACGCTGGAGAACGCGGCGATGGTCTCGGGCGGAGCCTCGCCCAGGCGTTCGACGTGGGCGAGGAACTGGTCGGTCACGGACATGAGCGAAATCTCGGTGATGGCGAGATGCTCGCGCTCGATGAGCCGAAGCAGCACGTCCAGCGGCCCCTCGAAGGCAGGCAGGCGAAGCTGATAGCCGGAAAGGTCCGGCATCTCGGCGGCGGCGGCGATCATGCCAGGACCCTGGCCGAAGCTGCGGGTGTGGTCCCGTCGTCGGCGGCGATGAGGGCGGCCAGCAGGGGATCGTCCGCGAGATCGCGCCGCTGGTGGTTGGCGACCAGCCAGGTCGAGTAGGCGTCCGCGCCCCGATCCCGCAGGCAAGCCGCGCCAATGGCGGGATGACGAACGGCGGCGTCCAGTGCCGCGGAGGCGCGGGCGATTCCGGGCGGAAGCGATCCCCGGACCAGCCCCGTCAGGATGACGACGGCGAGGCGGTCCGGGACGCGGACCCGCGCCGCGCCGCAGGACTTGCCGACATCGTGCATGAGCGCCGCTTCGGCTGCGGCGCGGGAAGTCCAGCCGCGCGAGGCCAATTCGTGCGCGACGCGGCAGCCGTGCCGCTGGTCGACGACCGGCATGCCGCGGAACAACTCGAACAGGGCGGGGGCAAGGCGGGAGGCGGCGTAATCGGCGCATGGGCGCGGATCGCCGGGAAAGACCGCCTCGATCAACTGCCTGGTGCGGCGGGCAAGCGCTGGCATGATCCGGTCAGAAGCCGGGCATCAGGCGGTAGAGCGCCGCGAAAATGGGCTGCACCATCGCCGAGAGCAGGGCCGGAGCGAGGAAGATCACCACGAGCAGGATGCCGAACCCCTGTCGCTCCATGCCGGCGAGCTTCGGCTGCCAGAATTTCGGAACGAGCGCCAGCATGATGCGGTACCCGTCGAGCGGGGGAATCGGGATCATGTTGAACGCGGCCAGCCCGATGTTCAGGGCGATGAACGTGCCGAGCGCTTCGCCGAACGCCGAGGCGCGAAGCTCCGGACCGCCGAGTTGCACGCTCCAGGCGCCCGCGAGGGCCAGGACCACGTTCGAAAGTGGCCCCGCGAGGGCGACGGCCGCCATGCTGCCTTCCCGGCCGAGGGAGCCGAGCGGGCGCAGCCGGTAGGGGTTGACCGGCACCGGCTTGCCCCAGGCGAAGCCGAACCCGGTCACCGCGATCAGCAGGAACATCAGGAATCCGATGGGGTCGAAGTGGACGACGGGGTTGAAGCTCACCCGTCCCAGCAGGTAGGCGGTGTCGTCGCCAAGCTGGTAGGCCGACCAGGCGTGCATGAACTCGTGAACGGTGATGGCGATGACATAGGTCACCATCACCGTGAGAATCAGCCGGGGATCGAGATTCAGGGAACCCAAGCGTCAGATCGCCTTGTACTTGGCGTCGCCGGAGCCGGCGGCGTCGGCGCCCGAGCCGGGGTAGAGGTGACAGGCCACGAAGTGCCCGTTGCCGACGTCGGCGAACTCGGGATCGACCTGGCGGCACCCCTCCATCGCGTAGGGGCAGCGGGTGTGGAAGTGGCAACCGGCGGGCGGGTTGATCGGGCTGGGCACGTCGCCGGAGAGGATGATGCGCTCCCGGCGCTTCACGATCACCGGGTCCGGGATCGGCACCGCGGAGAGGAGGGCCTTGGTGTAGGGATGGAGCGGATCGGAGTAGAGCTCGTTGCGGTCGGCCATCTCGACGATCTTGCCGAGGTACATCTCCGCGACCCGGTTGGAGATGTGCTTGACCACGGACAGGTCGTGGGCGATGAACAGGTAGGTCAGGCCGAACCGCTCCTGGAGGTCCTCGAGCAGGTTCACGATCTGGGCCTGGATCGACACGTCGAGAGCCGAGACGGGCTCGTCCGCCACGATGAAGTCGGGATTCGCCGCGAGCGCGCGCGCGATCCCGACGCGCTGCCGCTGGCCGCCGGAGAACTCGTGCGGGTAGCGGTTGGCGAAGTAGGGGTTGAGGCCCACCGTCTCCAGCAGTTCCTGGACGCGTTGGGTGCGCTCCGCCTTCGGCACGATGTTGTGGATCTGCATCGGCTCGGCAATGATGTTGCCGACCGTCATGCGCGGGTTGAGCGACGCGTAGGGGTCCTGGAAGATCATCTGGAGATGGCGGCGCATCTTTCGCATGTCGCCGCCGTTCAGCTGGGTCAGGTCCTTGCCCTTGAACACGACCTCGCCGGCGGTGGGCTTGTAGAGCTGGAGGATTGCCCGGCCGGTGGTGGACTTCCCGCAGCCCGACTCGCCCACGAGCCCGAGCGTCTCACCCTTCTGGACGTGGAAGGACACGCCGTCCACGGCCTGCACGGCGCCCACCTTCCGCTGGAAGATGATGCCGCGGGTCAGGGGGAAGTGCATGACCAGGTTCCTGACGTCCAGCAGCGTTTCGCGCTGCCCGTTGGCGCCGGCGGTCTGCTGGCCCTGGGTGGTGGTCTGCATGGGGAGTCGCCTCCGTGCCGGGGTGCGGGTCGCCGGCGCTATTCCGTGGTGTCGAGGTTGGCCGGCGCGCCCGGCACGAGCGGGTTGGTGAAATCGCCGGCGCCATGCGAGCCGGGAACCACCGACTGATCGCTGTAGTCGACCGTGCTGGAGGGCGCCGGGTGGTGATGCTCCCGCGCCACGGCGTCCTGGTCGTCGTCCTTGGAGACGTCCTCCCAGAACCAGCACGCCGCGTAGTGACCCGGCTTGACCTCCATCAGCGATGGGCACTGCTGCTCGCAGCGGGCCTGCGCGTAGTTGCAGCGCGGCACGAACGGGCACATGTCGGGGAGGTCGATGAGATCCGGCGGCAGGCCGCGGATCGGCTCGAGCTTTTCCTTGGTGGCGGCATCGAGCCGGGGGATCGACTTGAGCAGGCCCACGGTGTAGGGGTGGCGGGGGTTGGCGAAGATCTCCTCGGTGGATGCGGTCTCCACGATGTGCCCCGCGTACATGACCTGGATGCGGTCGGCCATGCCGACGACCACGCCCATCGAGTGGGTAACCAGGATCACGCCGGTGTCGCGCTCCTGCTGGAGCGTCCGCATCAGGTCGAGGATCTGCGCCTGGATCGTCACGTCGAGCGCGGTCGTCGGCTCGTCGGCGATGATCAGCTTGGGGTTGCAGGAGAGGGCCATCGCGATCATGACGCGCTGGCGCATGCCGCCGGAGAACTGGTGCGGGTACTGGTCGACCCGCTCCTCGGCGTTGGGGATGCCCACCATGCGCAACAGGTCGATCGTGCGCTCCCGCGCCTGCTGCTTGTTCATCCCCATGTGGAGTTGAAGGGCCTCGCTGATCTGCCGGTTGATGGTCAGCACCGGGTTCAGCGACCATCCTGTCTCCTCTCTCCGGCCCGCGTCGGCCGTTCCGGAATCCCGCGTTCCCGGCGTCGCCATCCACCCTGGCGGTGCACGACGGCGTACAGCATCCGGCCAAGGCGGCGCTTCGTCAATGGCGCGGGAGCATACCATAGGCTTCCGCGGCGCTCAATCGCCCTCATTTTCCGCATTCGCCCGGACGAAGGTCATACGCGAAGCGCACGCAATCGCGTCCCGGCCCGTCGTAGCCGACCGTGAACGGGACCCCATTGGCCTCGCCGTCGCCCGGCAGAACGGCAAAGCCGATCCTGCGATGAAAGGCGATGGAGCCGGTGTTGACCGGGCTCGTCACCGCGTGGACGACGCGGCAACCTCGCTGCCGGGCGGCGTCGAAGAAGGCCTCGTACAACGTCCGGCCGATGTCCTGGCCACGTGCGGCGGGGTCGACTCCGATGAAGTGGAC
>JBJTKE010000214.1:0-2251 GCA_046096285.1 Chloroflexota bacterium | reverse complement strand
CGGCAGCGCCGGCGAGATCTGGAACACCCAGACCTTCGACGACAAGGGCATCGACTCCCCGGCCGGCATGGCCGTGGACAGCGCCGGCGACTTCTACGCCACCGATACCTTCAACCACCGGGTGATGAAGTTCAGCCGCCTCGTCGAGTGAGGCGAGGATTCGAGGGGGCGGCAACGGCGGCGGGCGCCTGCATTGTGATGCAGGCGCCCGCACGCGCTCGTCCAACCCCTCAAGTCAGTCAGTCAATGCAGCCGGTCAGCCGATCACCCGAAGTTGCAATTGCGGACTTCCTTCTGCGTGTTCCCGCTGGCGCGCTCAAGCAGCGCGCAGGTGACCGGGGTGTTGCCGGAGTACGAGGCGGACTGCACGCGGCTGAAAGCCACCTGCGACTTCTGGTTGCACTCGACCTCGATCGCGCCGGCGCACGTCGGGCAGGATGCCGAACCGTCGCGGATCGCCTTGTTGTTGGTGAACTCCACGCTGCCGCCTTCGATCTTCAGCGAGGACTTCTGCGCCGAGCCGGTTCCGTCGATCTTGAGGCGGATCGCCCCGCCATCGGCCTTAGCCCCGGTCGCGCGATTGTTGCGGAAGGCAGTCGCGCCCTTGAGCAGAATGTTTGCGCCGCTTCCCGCGTTGATGGCCGCCCCTGCCCCCTGGTTGCCCCCGGTATTGTTACGGACCACCACGCCGTCGAGCGTCAGGTTGAGCGGAGTACTCGAATCGGTCAACATGAAGGCGCTCTTCGTGTAGCCGGTCACGATGCCCTGGGTGATGGTCGCGTACGATTGCGTTCCGGGAAAGAACTGGAACGCCATCGCTGACTTCGTGCCATCGCCGTAAAAGTCGGTCCGGTTGCCGATGAACGTCGCTCCAGTCAACTGGACCGCCGTCATTCCGCCGGTAAACAGGGTCGACGTCGCCCTGATGGTTCCGCCGCGGCTCTGCAGGCCGATGTTGAAGCCGTCGACTTTCACGGCGTCGAGCACCAGGGTCGCGCTGCTGACAATGAACCCGTCCTTGGTGACGCCGGGTTTCGCAGCGGAAAGCGTCAGGTTGGAGACCGTCATGGTCGCCCCGCGGTTGATGCCCAGCACCACCCCCGCGGCGGGCGTGGGCTCCTTGAGGACGACGTTGCTCGTGGACCCGCCCTGCGCAACGCACCCACGGATGGTGATGTCGTGGTAGACATCGGCGAAGGTCTCCCAAGTGCCTGGCGCTACGGTGATGGTGCCGCCGGCCGGGGTGGCCTTGATCGCTGCGTTGACGCTGGAGAACTGGCACCCGGACGCGCAGACCGTGCATGGCTCTGGAACGGGCGTATTCGTTGGCGTGGGCGACGGCGTGAGGGTTCCCGTCGGGGTCGCCGTGGGGGCGGCGGTGCTGGTCGGCGGCGCGGGCGGTCGCACGCTGGTGCAGTGGTTGTCGATGCAGGAGTGGCCGCCGCAGCAGGTCTGGTTCGCCTTGCACCGCTCCCCGCGCTGCAGGCAGCGGCAGCGGCCGCTCAGCCGGTCGCAGTGGTTGGTGCAGCACTGCTTGTCGGCAGAGCAGATGTTGTCGGCGCGGCTGCCGTCGCCACAGGGGCCCTCGGGCTCGGTCTCGCCCCGCCCCCGCGCGTTGCCGCTCCAGGCAGCGGCCCCGAACGCAGCGGCCACCGCGGCGCCCAGGCCGGCGCGGCGGGTAGTGGCGCTGCCGAGCAGGCGGGCCATCCGGTCGAATCTGCGAACATCCATATGTGTACCTCCACGGATGATCCGGACCTCGCCCGGCGCGAGGGATGACGGTAGGCGCGAAGGCACCGCGATTCGGATGCCTTTCGTCATGGAAGGCTATGCCGACAGGGAACGATGGTCCATGACACTCCACGCACCGGAATATCCCTTTAGGCGGACACACGTCCGGCCGCCGGGCGATGGTGTGTCGCCATCGGAACCCCGTTTCGTGACACTCCACCCACCGGAATACTCCGCGCGGCGGCCGTACGTCCGGCGAGTCCGAGATGGCAACCACTCAATGGACCCGGACATCTCTCTCCCAACCGCATCGCCCATCGCGGCACAGCCGATCGCAAGAAGCCGTTCGTGGCGCTGCCGAAGGCACACCGGCACCTCACCCGGCGAGTTCCACAACCCCTACGGCATCGCGGTGGACGGCAATGGCTTCATCTACGTCTCCGACAACATGAACAACCGCATCCAGCGGCTCAACCCGGACGGCAGCGCCGGCGAGATCTGGAACACCCAGACCTTCGAC
>JBJTKE010000213.1:0-1518 GCA_046096285.1 Chloroflexota bacterium | reverse complement strand
CCCCGCCGAACCGGCCACCCGGCGCCCCACGAGCCCCACGCCGGGGCCGCGGCCGGGCCGGGGCCCCACCGCGCCCCGGCCCCGTTCGCCGCCCGGGGTCAGCCGCCACGCCCCGGCCGGCCGCGATCCGGCGGGCGCCGTGTTTCCGGCGTGTTGCCCCGCCGCCCCGTCGCGCCATCTACACTACGCTCCATCCGCGGGCGGGACGGGTCCGCCGGGATGGGGAAAACGGGAAAACGGGAAGCCGGGAAGCCGGGTTCGGGACCGGGATCGGGCGCACGCACCGATGATCGACGAGCATTGCGCCGCGGGGGCCGCGCCGGCGCGCTTCGACCGCCGCCGCATTGCCCGTGCCGCCGGGATGGCCGCCGCCGTCGCCGCCGGCCGCGCCGCGCCCGCCGACAGCCTCCCCGCGCCCAAACCCAACATCGTCCTCATCGTCTGCGACGACCTCGCCACCTCCCTCTACAACCGCCTCGGCCCCCTCCGCCGCGAGATCGAGCAGGCCGGCCTCCGCTTTGCCAACGCCGTCGCCGCCGCTCCCTCCTGCGCCCCCGCCCGCGCCGCCATCCTCACCGGCCGCTACCCCCACAACACCGGCGTCCTCATCAACACCCCCCCGGACGGCGGCTGGCAGGCCTTCCGCGCGGGCGGCGGCGAAGCCTCCTCCCTCGGCCCGCTCATGCGCGAGGCCGGCTATCGCACCGCCCTCATCGGCAAGTACCTCAACGAGTACGAGACCGCCGCCCCCTCCCGCGTTCCCCCCGGCTGGGACCGCTGGCACGCCTGGGCCGGCGGCGGCCAGTACGACGCCTTCCGCATCAACGACAACGGCGTCCTCTCCACCCGCTCCACCGCCGACGGCCCCGCCTACTACGAGACCGACTGGTTCGCCGCCCTCGCCCGCGAGTTCGTCGAAGGCGCATCCGGCGGCAAGCCCTTCTTCCTCTATCTCGCCCCCCACGCCCCCCACATGCCGGCCATCCCCGCCGAGCGCCACCGCGACGCCGCCGCGGGCCGCGCCCCGCGCCGCTCCCGCGCCTTCAATGAAGCGGACGTCTCCGACAAGCCCGCCTGGATCCGCGGCCTCGGCCCCCTCCGCGCGGCCGCCATCCGCCGCTCCGACCGCCGTTTCTCCGACCAGTACCGCACCATGCTCGCCGTCGGCGACCTCGTCCGCGACCTCCTCCGCACCCTCCGGCGCACCGGCCAACTCGCCAACACCTGGATCTTCCTCACCTCCGACAACGGCCTCTTCTACGGCGAGCACCGCATCCCCACCGGCAAGGGCTCCCTCTACGAGGAGGGCATCCAGGTGCCTCTCGTCGTCCGCGGCCCCGGCGCGCCCCGCGGCGTCTCCGATCTGCTCGTCAGCGGCGTCGATCTGCTGCCCACCATCCTCGATCTCGCCGGCGGCCGCTCCGGCGCGGTCGACGGCCGCTCCTTCGCCCACGTCCTCACCCGCTCCCCCCGGCCCGCGTGGCGCGGCGCCTGCTTCGTCCGCTTCGGCCTCGAACC
>JBJTKE010000212.1:0-6660 GCA_046096285.1 Chloroflexota bacterium | reverse complement strand
AACCCTTCCGGCCTCCCGCGGTCCCGGCCGCGCCGGGTTTTCCTGACGCGTTCATTCAAGCACCGCGGGGGCGCGGTGAACATCCGGAAAACAGGCTGGCCCAAAAGGTGCAGGAAGCGCCCGGCCGTTGGGTCAGCGGCGCGCGGCGGAGGAGGATGCCGGGGCGTTGGCGGCCGCGACGGGCGCGGCGGCGACGCCCGGGGACGCCGGGCTCGAGCCGTCGTCGTCAGGTTCGGGCGCGCGCATCCGGGCGGCGAGCGTGCGGTCGCTCGGGATGGTCAGCGCGAGCAGGGCGGCGGCGACCGCAAGCACCGACAGCAATAGCAGGGCGGTCTGGATGCCGAAGCGGTCGGCGATGGCCCCGGTGATGGGCATCCCGACGCCGCCGGTGACGAAGCCGAGGCCGAGGATGACGCCGGTCGCCACCCCGACCCGGCCGGGAACCAGGTTCTGGGCCATGACCAGCGTCACCGAGAGGCTGGCGTCGGCGAACAGGCCGAACAGGAACCCGGTGACCAGCGAATGCGGGCCGGGAGCGGCCGCGTAGAGCAGGATGGCGGGCGCGGTGAGCGCCAGCGAGGAGATCACCACCTGCTTCTGGCCAATGCGGTCGGCGAGCGCACCGCCGCACAGGGTGCCGATGGCCCCGGCCAGGATGATGACGGTCGTCAGCGGGCCGTAGAAGCCGCGCCCGTAGCCCAGGCTGTCGAACCAGAGCGGGGTGAACTGGAGGATGCCGGTGAAGATCCAGGCCCGGAGCATGGTGACGCCGACGATCCGCCCGAGCGGCCCCCAGGCGGCGCGGGCCTGGGCGAGGTGCGCGGTGGCCGCGGCCCGCGCCGCCCGCGAGCGCATGACGATGCCCATCTGGCTCAACAGCAGGGTGGAGGCCACGATGCCGGGGATGACGAGAAAGCCGGTGCCGGGCGGCCCGAACATGGTGAGCAGCGCCGAGGTGACCAGCGGGCCAAGGGCGTACCCGGAGGTTCCCGCCACGGTGTAGAGGCTCATCGCGCCGTTGCGGTAGCCCGGCTCGGTGACGGCGGCGGCGTTCGACGCGCCGATGGGGTGGAAGGCGCCGGAGGCCATGCCGGCCATCGCCGCGCAGGCGAGGAGCAGCGGGAAGGTGGGGGCCCACCCGTAGAGCGAGACGAACATGCTGCCCCAGAGCACCGCCAGCGGCGCGTACCAGCGGCGGCTGTGCCGGTCGGCGAGGTGGCCGAAGAGGGGCTGGCTGAAGGAGGAGCACATGGTGTAGGCGAGCGTGGCGAAGCCGATCTCGGCGTTGCTCAGGCCGAAGCGCAGCTTGAGCACCGGGAACATGATGGCCAGCACGCCGGCGAACATGTCATTGGTGAAATGGCCCAGCATGAGGACGGTGAGGGCGCGATTGCGCAGGGCAAGGCCGAACGAGGACACGAGCGAAGCTCCCGGAACAAGATCCTGCTGCCTCGCGCATCATCGCACGGAACCGTCCGCCGTCCCGCCGCTCCGCCAGCGGCGGGACGGGCGAGGGTCCGGGCGGCCGGGTGGCCCGTTCGCTCCGGCAGGACCCATACTTGGAGCGCGGCGATCCGCGCCGCGAGGCCCGCCTACCGAGGATGCATCGCTCCATGACCGACCCGACCACCGCGCTTGCCGATCTCCGGCAGAGGCTGGAAAGCCTCGGGAGGCGTCTTTGACCTGCCCGGCATCGAGCAGCAGATCGACGACCTCGAGGCGCGCAGCGCCGAACCCGGATTCTGGGACGACGCCCGCGCCGCGCAGGTGGCGATGCGCTCCCTCGGCGACCTGAAGAGCCGCGTCTCCGACTGGCAGCGGCTGAGCCGCTCCGTCGAGGACACCCTCGGACTGGCCGAACTGGCCGAGGATGACGAGGAGATGGCCGCCGAGATCGCGTCGGAGACGGCGAGGCTGGTGGCCGCCGTGGATCAACTCGAACTGGACTCCACCCTGAGCGGACCGTACGACTCTTCGGACGCGATGCTGGTCATCCACTCCGGCGAGGGCGGCATCGACGCGCAGGACTGGGCGCAGATGCTGGCCCGGATGTATGTCCGCTGGGCCGAGCGGCGCGGCTTCAAGGCCGAGATCATCGACACCACCGAGGGCGAGGAGGCGGGCGTCAAGAACGCCACCATCGAGATCAAGGGGCCGCGCGCCTACGGCTACGCCAAGGCCGAGCGCGGCGGTCATCGCCTCGTCCGCATGTCGCCGTTTGACGCCGCCCACCGCCGCCACACGGCCTTCGCGCTGGTGGAGGTGCTGCCCGAAATGGAGGGCGACACCTCGATCGAACTCCGCGACGAGGACATCCGCATGGACACCTTCCGGGCCTCCGGGGCCGGAGGGCAGCACGTCAACAAGACCTCCTCCGCGGTGCGGCTGACCCACCTCCCGACCGGCGTGGTGGTCACCTGCCAGAACGAGCGCAGCCAGATCCAGAACCGCGAGTCGGCGATGAAGATCCTGCGCGCCCGCCTGCTGGAGCGCAGGATGCAGGAGGAGGACGCCGAACGCTCACGGCTCAAGGGCACCCACATCGCGGCGGGGTTCGGCAACCGCATCCGCTCCTACGTGCTGCACCCCTACACGCAGGCCACCGACCACCGCACCGACGTCTCCATCGGCGACGTCCACGCGGTGCTGGATGGAGCGATCGACCCCTTCATCGACGCCTGGCTGCACCAGCAACTTGGCCAGGAAGCGGGGGCCTGACGTGCGCTGCCGGTTGCCGCTGGCGGTCGTCGCCCTGGTGGCGGCAGCGCTGGGCGCGCCGCTTGCGGCCGCCGCGCCCGATGGCGGCGCGGATGTCGTGATCGCCGCCGGCGAGCCGGTCTCCTCCTTTCCGCTGGGCATCGCCTTCCCCGTGGAGGTCTCATCCGACGAACCGGTCACCGAGGTCCACCTGCTCTACCGGGCCGCGCTGGCGGAAACCCTGAACGAGGCCCCGGTGGCGATCGAGCCCGGCAGCGCGGTGTCGGCGGGCTACGACCTCGACCTGCGCGACGGCTCGCTGCCGCCCGGGGTGGAAATCCGCTACCGCTGGCGCGTGACCGAGGCCGACGGCGACATCGCCGAGAGCCCGGAACGCGGCATCACCTGGCTGGACTCCCGGTTCGCCTGGACCGAGATCGCCTCGCCCCGGGTCACGGTCAATGCCTACAACGGCGACCCGGCCTTCAACCAGGCGGTGCTTGAGACGGCCGAGGCGACCATCGACCGCCTCTCCGCGGAGTTTGGGGCGCAACTGTCCGAGCCGGTCCGCATCTGGGTCTACAACTCGCGGGAGGACTTCGGCGGTTCCCTGGCGCCCAACAGCGAGCCGTGGGTGGTCGGCGCAGCCTACCCCGCACTGGGGCTGATCCACGCGGTGCTGCCGCCCGGCAACACCCGCGAGATGGCCCGCGTGATCCCCCACGAGATCAGCCACCAGGTCCTGCACCAGGCGACCCGCAACCCCTTCAACCAGCCGCCCGACTGGCTCGAGGAGGGCCTCGCCTCGCGCGCGCAGCTCGCGGGCCACGAGATGCTCTGGCGTTCGGTCGAGGCCGCCGCGCTGGCCGGAAATCTCGACAGCCTGCGGATCCTCAACGGCGAGTTTCCCTACGACTCCAGCGGCGCGCTGCTTGCCTACGGCGAAAGCATGAGCGCCGTTTCCTACATCATCGACACCTATGGCGAGGACGCCATGTCCGACCTGATCGCGGTGCTGCGGGAGGGCGTCACCTACGACGAGGCGGTCGAGCGGACGCTCGGGATCCCCCTGGACCAGCTTTCCGACGACTGGCAGGCGCAGGCGCTCGAGCAGGCCCGGCGGGAACTCGCCGAGCTCGGACCGCCAGCCGGAGGGTTCACCGGGGACGGACCCTTCGCCGGGCTGCTCGCCAGCGGCGCGCTGGTGGTGGCGGCCGTCGTCGCCGTCGCGCTCACAGGCTCGATGCTGGCCCGCCGCCGCCGCGCCGGGGAGGATGAGGACGGGGACGGCGAGGGGTTCCTCGCGGCGCCCGGGATGGATCTCGACCCGGACCCGGACGCGTTCCCGGACCCGCCGACGATCCGCCTCCCCGGCAGCCCGAACGGCGCCCGCCCCTGATCGTGCGCCGTGCGCCGTGAGCCATGCGCCGTGCCGTCACCCGTGCCAGAAGTAGCGGGTGAGGTGGAAGAAGACCGGCGCGGCGAAGCAGAGGGAGTCGATCCGGTCCAGCACGCCGCCGTGGCCGGCGATCAGGCCGCCGAAGTCCTTGATGCCGCGGTCCCGCTTGATGGCCGACATGGTGAGGCCGCCGGCGAAGCCCATCAGCGCGATGACGAGCGCCATCGCCGCCGCCTGCCAGGGCGCGAACGGGGTGGCCCACCAGAGCAGCGCGCCGAGCAGCGTGGCGCTGGCCACCCCGCCGAGGAAGCCTTCCCACGTCTTGTTCGGGCTGACCAGCGGCGCGATCCGGCGCCGGCCGAAGAGCTTGCCCCACACGTACTGGAACACGTCGCTGCCCTCGCAGACGATGACCAGGAACAGCAGCAGTTTCGCGTTCTCGCCGGCGTAGCCGGGGATGTTCAACTGGAGAAGGGCCGGGGCGTGGCTGACGCAGTAGACGCAGACCATCAGCGCCCACTGGATGGCGGCGGCGCGGGCGAGAAAGTCCTTCGTGTCGCCCGCCATCGCCGAGCGCACCGGCAGCAGCAGGAAGGCGTAGACCGGGATGAAGATGGCGAACAGGCCGTACCAGTCCCGCCAGACCAGCCAGTACTGGATCGGGGTGACGATGAAGAAGAGGTAGAGCAGGGCGCGGTGGTCGCCGTGGTGAATGGGGATCAGCGTCACGAACTCCCGCAGGGCGAGGAAGGAGATCGCGGCGAACAGCAGCACCGCGCCGAGGTTGCCGGCAAGCACGGCGGCCGCGATCACGGCGCACATCACCCACCAGGAGCGGATGCGGGCGTTCAGGTTGGCGATGGTGGCGCGGCGGTGCTGGCCGGCCGGGCGGCGGGAGAGCAGGAATCCGGCGGCGCTCGCGACGAGCAGTGCGGCCAGCGCGCCGGCGATCAGCCAGCCGAGTTGGTGGTCGATGGCGAGGTTCATGCCGTCTCCAGGGCGATGACCGCGTCGCGGGCGCGGGCCAGGAAGTCCGCCTTCGATTCGCCGTCCTGCCGGTGCATCGGCGGCCCGAAGACGATCCGGCTCAACTGGGGCACCGGCAGGAACTCACCCTTGGGCATGATCCGTTCCAGCCCGTCGAGGAAGACCGGCACGAGGTCGACGCCGGGCCGCTCGCGGGCGAGGAAATCGAGGCCGCCGCGGAATGCGCCGATCGTCTCGCCCGTGCCGCGGGTGCCTTCGGGGAAGAGGATCAGCGAGTCGCCGGCGTCGAGCGCGGCGAGCAGCACCTCCAGTTCGCCGCGCAGGCTCGCCAGGCTGGGCCGGGAACGGTCCACCAGCACGGCCCGGAAGACCTCCACCGACAGGTAACGGCGGATCGGGCTGTCGGTCCAGTACTCCCGCGCGGCCACGGGCCGGGTGCGCTCGCGCAGGGCGGGCGGCAGCGCCGACCAGATCACCACGAAATCGAGGTGGCTCTGGTGGTTGGCGAAGAAGATCGATTGCCGCTCCGGCGGGCTGCCGGCGACGAAGCGGACGGCGGGGCCCGCCGCCACCCGCGCCAGCCACGCCGCGCCCATCGCGGCGAGGGCGCTCACCGCCCGGCCAGGTCGGCGGCGATCAGCCGCAGCCGCCGGGCGATGGTGGCCACGTCGCCAACGAGGACCACCGCAAGCCCCGCCGCCAGGAGCGTGCCGCGCGGCAGTCCGAGCGCGGGTTCGAGCGTGGCCAGCAGGGCGGCGGCGATCATGACGTGCATCCGGCGCGGCTTGGCCATCGGCCCGGCGAAATGCTCCCGCGCGCCCGCCGCCACGCCGAGGGTGCGGACGTAGGCGGTGAACAGGGCCGACACCGCGGTGACCCAGCCGAGCAGGGGCGTCAGCGGCAGCGAGGGCGCGGCATACCCGGCGGCGGCGAGGATGATCACGTCGGAGAGGCGGTCCGGGATCTCGTTGTAAAGCAGACCGTCCGGGCCCTGCAGGCCGGCCTCGACGGCCAGCATGCCGTCGATCATGTTGCACAGCAGGCGCAGCGGCATGGCCACCGCGGCGAGCAGCAACAGCAGCACCCGGGCGCCGCCCTCGGCCTGCCCCGAGAGCGCGAGGCACAGGGCCGCGAGCGCGGCGAAGACCAGTCCCATGACGGAGACTTCGTTGGGGCGCACGCCCGCGCCGGCCAGCGCGCGGGTGAGCGCGACGGCCCAGCCCGACTGTCGCTGCGGGATGTGGCGGCGGGCCGGCGGCGGTGTTCCGGTCATGGCGCGCTCCCGGCGCAGGCGCGAGTGCGGCCGGGCGGTCCCGGCGCAGTGCCGGGTGTATTGTATCGACCGGGCGGCATGCCGGTGGCGCAGGGCGGCCCAGCGGCGGGAGGACGGGATGAACGGCCGGGCCGGGAATCCGGCGGGAGACGCCGCGGGGGGCCGTGCGCCCTCCCGGGCGGCGGCGCGGATCGCGGCCCTGTGGGGGTTCGCGGAGGCAACGGTCTTTTTCATCGTGCCGGATGTGTGGATCGGGCTGCTTGCGGCGTTCGACCCCCGGGCGGGGCTGCGGGCGGCCGCGGCG
>JBJTKE010000211.1:0-2412 GCA_046096285.1 Chloroflexota bacterium | reverse complement strand
TGGTGCTGGCGGGCGAGGCGTACCTGCCGCGGCTGGACAAGACGCGGCGGCATGTCATCCCGCTGACGTCGAACATGGTGTGCACGGAGCCGCTGCCGGAGTCGTTCTGGCGGGCGGCAGGTTGGCCGGGCCGCGACCTGGTGGGGGGGTCCGGGCTGACTGGCGCCTACATCCAGAAGACGGCGGACGGCAGGATCGCGCTCGGGCCGTACCGGACGCGGTACCCGTTCAACTCCCGGATCTCGGACGGACTGGACCGCGACGAGGAGGTGTTCGCGCACGCCCGGCGTTGCGCGACGGCGTGGTTCCCGTTCCTGCGGGAGGTGGCGTTCACCCATGCCTGGGGCGGGGTCTTCGGCATGCCGCGAGACCAGATGCCGACGATGGGATTCAATCCGCGGACGAAGATCGCGCTGGCCTGCGGGTACGGCGGGAGCGGGGTGGCGGCGGCGATGCTGTCCGGGCAGGTGCTGGCCGACATGATCACCGGCCGGGAGAGCGCGCTCACGGCGCTGCCGATGGCGTCGCACACGCCGCGGGAGTGGGAACCGGAGCCCGTGCGCTGGGCCGGGGTGACCTACGTGCAGCGCAGTCACATCGGCCTGCAGGAGAAGATCGACCGGACGGGGCGGATGCCCGCGCGGAAGACGATCGCGCAACGGTTCTACGACCGGTAGCGGGCAGGAGCCCGGCATCCGGCCCGGCCGGTGGGACGGCGAGCGAGCCTGGCATCGCCCGCTGCGCGGCGGCGCCGGGCGATGGCTCGTGGTCAGATGCCGCCGGTGAGGCGGTCGACCGGCAGGGCGATCTGGCTGCGCTCGTTGAGGAGCAGGGCCACGGTGGAGAAGGGCATCCGGACTTCCCGGGGGTATTCCGCGCCCCACGAGCTGAGGATGCGGACGAACGACTCGCGGGTGCCGAGCGCGGCCTGGATCTCCTCGGCGGTGGCCAGCCTGCTGAAGGACTTGATGCCGTGGGCCCGCAGGGGGCCGGCGGGCTTGCCGTTCCTGATCAGCCAGGCGCCGGAATCGCGGAGAACGCGAAGGCCCGCGTCGACCGAGGTGCCGGTGTCGCGGGCGCCGGGGTACTCGTCGATGAGAAGGGCGGCCCGGTACAGGGGATCTCCGGCGTAGAGCTGGCGGTTGAAGAGGGCGGCGGCCCGGCTGACCGCGAAGCCGACGCAGCCGTTGGTGTCGCCCTGGTCGTAGAGCTGCCAGGCGCCCGTGACGTCCGCGAGGGAGGGCGGGCGATAGACGACGGCGTGGCGGGCGCGCAAGGAGCCCCAGTTGGAGCCGAGGCCGATCCACCAGGCGCCCTGGCGGAGCACCGGGTAGTCGAACCCGGTGTACCAGTCGAAGCCCGCGACGACGGGGGAGGGGACGGCGGCGGCCGCGCTGAAGGCAGCTTCGACGCCGTCGGCCCAGTCGCCGGATTGCGGTGGCAGGTAGCCGGTGGGGAAGGCGCGGCCGGGCCAGACCTCGCCGTCGCGAAGGCGGGCATGGGCGACGTGCCTGCGATCGGAGGACCTGCGATGGCGGCTGGCCGCGGTCTCCCCGGCGATGGCGATGGCGTGGGCGCCCGCGGCCAGCCCGGCGACGAGCACGGCGCGCCGGGTGAGCGGGGGCGTGAAGGAGCCACCGCAGCCGCCGGGGCGCTCGCCCGGGACAACGTCGGCGGCGCTGGCGTTCACGGTGCGCACATCAACGTCCACTTTGATGAATACCTCCCCGCCGCACGGCCGCCGATCCGCCCGACTCGCCCCTCGGACCAGTGCGGCCTCCATCGCAAGAATACCAGAAGATGCCCACAAGGTTAAGGTTTCGCAATACGTACACCCAAGACTGGCCGCAAGGACAGGAATCGTGCCGGATACGAGGACGCTGTACGTTCTGGTGCGAGGTGCGCGAGAATGACGGTCACCGGGGATCTGCGCCGCAGCGCGATGCGGGAGGACGACGTGTCGGAAGGGATGGACCTGTGGCGGCTGTCCGCCAGCCAGTTGCTCGAGGGCTACCGGCGGCGGGAGTTCTCGCCGGTGGAGGCGATGGCGTCGGTGATTGGGCGGGCGGAGGCGATGGAGCCGACGGTCAATGCGTTCACCTGGACGTTCTACGACGAGGCGATGGACGGGGCGCGGGCCGCGGAGGCCCGCTACCTCGGGAAGCGGGAGGAGCCGCGCCCGTTCGAGGGACTGCCGGTCGCGATCAAGGAGGAGATGGACGTCGCGGGGAAGCCGAACACGCTGTGCTCCCTGGTGTTTTCCGGGGAGATCTCGGAGGGCACGCACCCGGTGGCGGCGAGGATCATGGCGGCCGGGGGCATCGTGCACGCGAAGACCACGATGCCGGAGTTCGCCTGCGCCGGGTTCACCTGGTCCCGGATGTTCGGGCCGACGCGGAAGCCGCGGACTCC
>JBJTKE010000210.1:0-3472 GCA_046096285.1 Chloroflexota bacterium | reverse complement strand
GGATAGGTTCCGGCGGATGTTCGGACAAGGCGTCCGCCGGATCGGATGCGCTCGCGACGGCCCGGAGTGGCCCATGTTCTGCACCGCCTGCGCGCAGGTGAACGACCCCGGCGCAGCCGCTTGCCGCGGGTGCGGCGCCCTGCTGCGCCGGGTCCCGCCGCTCCCTGCCCGGCGCTCCGGACCCCGCCGGGCGATCATCTGGATCGCTCCCGCCGTCGCCGCCCTCCTCGCGCTCGCCGTCGTCGCCGGCGACGGCGCGCGGCAGGACCGGGAAGCACGCCTCGCTGTCGCCGCGGCAATCCGCGCAGGCGACGCGAGCGGGCTGCCGCTCGACGTGCCCCAGTCGCACGCCGGTGTCGCCGCGGCGCTCCAGGAGGCCGAACGGCGCAACGCCGGGTTGCGCTCGACGGCGATCTCCCGCATCGCCGCCGGCGACCTGGATGGCGCGGCGGCCACGCTCCGGCAGGCCGTGCGCCTTCTGCCGTCCGACCGCGACGCCCGGGATCAACTCGCCGCCGTCCGTTGGCAGGCAATCGGCGCCCGACGCGCCGATCTCGAGTCCGCCTCGCTCGCCGCCGATCCCCTCGCCATCGATCGCGCCGCCCGCGGCCTGGCCGCTCTCCTCGACGGCTCTCCCGAGGCCGCGGCCTTGCGCGACCGGGCCGACCACAGCGCGCCGGTCGTCCTTGCCCGCGACGCCGCGCTCTGGCTGGTCGCGCCAGATGGCGGAGATGGCCGGATGTTGACCGACAACGTCCCGGTCGCCCGCCCGGTATGGAATTCCCAGCGCTCCCGCATCGCCTTCGTCTCCTCAGCGTTTTCCGGGCCGCCCATGCCCGCCACCCTGTTCATCATCGACGCCGACGGATCGAACCTGCGCCCGGTCTACGGTGACGCCCACCCCAACGCCGTCCCGTCCTGGTCGCCCGATGGCGCCCGCATCGCGCTCACCAGCGTCGCCGACTGGTCGCTCTCCGCCGAAACCGGTCGCCTCGCCGTCCACATTGTCTCGCTCGCTGGCGCACCCCCCGACCTCGACATCTCCGCATCGATCGGCGCCCACGCCACCACGCCATCCTGGTCTCCCGATGGACGCTCGGTCGCCTTCATCGCCCGCCCGTTCCGGGACGACCCAACCGCCTCCGCCCTCGCCGGCCCGGCATCCGTCATGCTCTGGTCCAGCGACGGCGCGGTGCGCGACCTCACCGGCGACGCCCTCACCGGCGCCAACCGCCTGCTCTGGACGCGCGACGGCCGCTCGCTGATCGTGCTCAGCCGCGACTCGGTCGGCTCCGGCGCGACGACTGGCGCCATGAGCAGCATCGCCGCCATCGACATCGCCACCGGCCGCATCGACCTCATCGACGACGCGATCCCGACCTCCTCCTCCGGGTGGGGTCCGGCGTCCTCGCCGGACGGCCGCCTCGCCTGGGTCGCGGGGGCCCGCACCGTCGTCATCCGCGACCCCGCCGGCGGGGAATCGTTCGTCGACACCGGCCGCCTGCTCTCCGGCGCGCTCTCATGGGCGCCCGGCGGCGGCCAGTTGCTGGCAGTCGCGGCGGAACCGGGCCGTCCATCCGCCCGGATCACCCTTGACCCTGCCGACCCGGCGCCTGTCATCGACGACGCCGACCTTCGCTACGACCTCGAGTGGCCGACCGGCACCCCCCAGTGGTCGCCCCTGCTCGACGACCCGCAGTCGCCATCCGCCGCCGCCGGACGCGGTGGGGCCGGTCTCGATTCGTAGCGCACGCACACTGGCCGGACCAACCGGGCACATCAAGTCATTGATGCGGCGGCTACAGCCAACTAGTATCCCTGCCGGAGTTCGCATCGGCACTTCGCGTTGCCGGCGTGATCCCGAAGGTGTGATCCCGACGAACCCGCAGGAGGACCCCGCCCGTCCGGTCTGGCCGGCCACGAGTGTCGTGCGACGACGCACTATCGTCCGTTTTGCGAGGCCCCGGCACAGCATGCAGGGGCAGGAGGACCCGGGAATGCGCAAGCTCCTCTCGGCTTCCGTGGCGCTCATTACGGCGCTGCCGCTCGCGGCCACCCTCAGCACTGGGCTGGTCCGCGCGCAGGAAGCCAACACCGAAATCTCCGGCACCGTCCAGATCGGCATGGTCGCCAATCCCCAGATGGTTGCGCTCCAGGAGATGGTCGAGGCCGGCGAGTTCGCCAAGGCCTACCCGAACATCACCCTCGAGCTGACCGTCCTGCCGGAGAACGAGATCCGGCAGACCATCACCCAGGACGTCACCACCCAGGCCGGGCAGTTCGACGTCTTCACCATCGGCCCCTTCGAGGTTCCGATGTGGGCCGAGCAGGGCTGGCTGCTCGAGGTTGGCGAGGGCGCCAAGGCCAATGAGGCCTACAACTTCGCCGACATCTTCCCGGCCATGACCGCCGGCCTCTCCTACGAGGATGGCATCTACGCGCTGCCGTTCTACGGCGAGAGCTCGATGGTCTTCTACCGGAAGGACGTCGCCGAGGCCGCTGGCGTCACCATCCCCGAGCGCCCGACCTGGCAGGAGATGGCGGACATCGCCGCCAAGCTCGACAGCGACACCGTCAACGGCGCCTGCCTCCGCGGCCTTCCGGGCTGGGGCGAGCAGGGCGCGCCGCTCGGCACCGTCATCAACGCGTTCGGCGGCTCCTGGTTCGACATGGACTGGAAGTCCCAGCTGACCTCCGAGAAGACCGCCGCCGCCATCAAGTTCTACATCGAGCTCCTCCAGAACTACGGCCCGGAGGGCGTTGAGGGCAACGGCTTCACCGAGAACCAGACCCTCTTCGTTCAGGGCAAGTGCGGCTTCTGGTACGACGCCACCTCCGCCGCCGAGCTCCTGACCGATCCCGCCCTCAACCCGGATGGCTTCGACAAGGTCGGCTTCGCCTACCCGCCGTCCGCCGAGCTTCCGAACGGCAGCTGGCTGTGGAGCTGGAACTTCGCCGCCGCCGCCAACACCGACGTCCCGGAGGCCGCGATGGCCTTCATGGAGTGGGCCACCTCGACCGCCTACCAGGATTCCCTGGTCGCCAAGGAGGGCTGGGGCCGCGCGCCGACCGGCACCCGCGAGTCCACCTACTCCAACCCGGCCTACCTCGAGCGGGCCGGCGAGTTCGCCCCGATCGTGCTCGGCGCCATCGCCGAGGCCAAGCCGAACGAGCCCTGCGCCATGCCGGTTCCCTACACCGGTGGCCAGTTCGTCCGCATCCCCGAGTTCCAGCAGCTCGGCAACGATGTGACGCAGGAGTTCGCCGCGGCCCTGGTCGGTGACCAGACCATCGACGAGGCCATCGCCAAGGCGAACGATCTCGCCAACGCGGCTGCCGTCGAGGGCGGTTACCAGAGCTAGGTTCGAATCGCCGGGGGCGGGTTCGCCTGCCCCCGGCGATTCATTTCCCCTTTCGCCGTGAATTCCGTATGAAGCCGCCCACTCGCGGCTACGCAGGAGCGTGCATCGCA
>JBJTKE010000209.1:0-12121 GCA_046096285.1 Chloroflexota bacterium | reverse complement strand
CCCCCCGCCTGGCTCGTGCGCGCCCACCCCGAGATCCTGCCGATCGACCCCGAGGGCCGCCGCCGCAATCACGGCGGGCGCAAGCACTACGACCACGCCAGCCCCGTCTACCGCGAGCACTCCCGCCGCATCACCGAGGCGCTCGCCCGCCGCTACGGCGCCCACCCCGCCGTCGTCGGCTGGCAGACCGACAACGAGTTCGGCTGCGCCGAGACCACCCGCTCCTGGGGCGGCGCCTCCGCGATCCGCTTTCGCTCATGGCTCGCCGAGCGCTACGACGGCGACATAGCGGCCCTGAACGACGCCTGGGGAGCCGTCTTCTGGTCGCAGGAGTACAACGACTTCGCCCAGATCGACCCGCCGAACCTCGTCTGCGAATTCCCCAACCCGAGCCACGTCCTCGACTTCTACCGCTTCGCCTCGGACATGGTCGCCGAGTTCCAGGAGGAGCAGGTGGACATCCTCCGCCGCCATTCTCCCGGCCGCTGGGTGACCCACAACTACATGCGCCTGTTCGAGGAGTTCGACCACTACCGGACCAGCGAGTGCCTCGACTTCGCCACCTGGGACAACTATCCCACCGGCGGCGTCGAGCTTTCCGCCCTGTCGCCCGCCGAAAAGACCCGCTGGGCCCGCACCGGCCACCCGGATCTCATCTCCTTCAACCACGACCTCTACCGCGGCATGAAGGGCGCGCGGCGCGGCGCCTGGGTGATGGAGCAGCAGAACGGCCAGATCAACTGGGCCCCCAACAACCCGCTGCCCGCCGCCGGCGCCGTCGCCCTCTGGACCGTGCAGGCCTGGGCCCACGGCTGCGACGTGGTGAGCTACTTCCGCGACCGCGCCGCCACCATTGCCCAGGAACTGATGCACTCCGGCCTGCTCCGCCACGACGAGACGCTCGACATCGGAGGCGAGGAGGTGGCCGGCCTCGAACTCGCCGGCCGCCCCTGCGACGACGTGATCGCCCCGGTCGTCCTCCTCCACGACTACGAGTCGCTCTGGATCCAGGACGAGCAGCCCCACGCCGCCGCCGCCACCTACTGGGAGCAACTGCTCCTTTTCTACGGCGTGCTGCGCTCGATGGGCATCGACGTCGATGTCCGGCACCCCGCCCAGGACCTCTCCGGCTACCGCCTGATCGTCGCCCCCGCCATCCAGCTCATGGGCGAGCGCCGCGCCGCCGCCATCCGCGCCGCCGCCGCGGAGGCCCGCTTCGTGGCCGGTCCCCGCTTCGCCTACCGCACTGCCACCGGCCGCGTGCACGAGGACGGCCAACCGGGACCGCTCAAGGACGTGCTCGGCTGCAAGCTCCGCAATTTCGACGGCATGCGGCCCGGCCTCACCGTGCGGGCGGGCGGCCACGAGGCGGTCACCTGGACCGAGTGCTACGAACTCCTCGGCGGCGAGGCCCTCGTCCGCTACGACGACGGCCCGATGGCCGGTCAGGCCGCCGTCGTCCGCCACGGCAACGCCGTGACCATCGGCGCATGGTCGGCCCCGCTGATCCGCGAGGTGCTCTCCGGCCTGCTCACCGAGGCCGGCGTCCGCGTCATGGATCTGCCGGACGGCATCCGCATCGCGCGCCGCGGCGCGGCCGCGATCTGGATGAACTTCAACCAGCACCCCGCGCCATTGCCGGACGGCACGGTCCTGCCGCCCGTTTCCTACGAGGTGCGGACCGGCGGGTGAGGTTCGGACTCCCCGCCTGCCATCCCGCTACCGCGCGAGCCGCCGCCGGGCCAGCCAGACGGCGGCGGCGGCCAGCATCGCCCCAAGCAGCCCGATCGCCAGTCCCTCGCGCCAGGTGGGCGCGGAGGCGAGGAGTCCCGGCGGCCCGGTGTCCGGCCCGGTCCAGCCGGCCAGCGCGATCGCGGTGGCGAAGGCGAGCAGGAGCGCCAGTTGGGGCCACAGGAGGGACCGCAGCGCGAACCCGGCCAGCGGCGGGACCGCCAGCGCCGTTCCGGCCCACACCAGCCCGGCCATCCGGTCCCCGTTGACCAGCCAGAGGCCGAGGGCCGCCAGTTCGGCCATCGCCAGCAGCAATCCGGCAGTCAGCACCACGCCGTCCGAAGCGGCGCCGGACTCCCGGCCCGCCTGCGCGACGGCCGGCCGCGACCACCGCAGCACCAGGCCGGCGACGAACCCGAGGACGGCGGCCGTGGAGTACCCGGTCACCAGGTACAGGACCAGCACGCCGAAGCAAGACGCGATGCGCCACACCTCCCGCGCCAGGCAGCCCAGCAGCTGGTTCTTCCGCCATGCCAGGCGCACCGGCAGGTCGGTCAGCAGCACGACGGGCGCGGCAACCCAGCCCAGCAGGAAGCAGAGCGCCCCGCCGAGCGCCTTGGTCGCGCCCTCCCGCAGCGGCGGCGGCCAGCGGTCGGCCACCGCCAGCACGAACAGCGCGCCAGCCCCCAGCAGCAATCCCGCGCCAAGTTGCCGCATGCCGGGGCCGCCGAGCCACCAGTCCATTTCCTCGGCCGCCGAGCGCGGGGCATCAGGTCCGGGTTGCGGCTCCTGCCCCGGACCCGGCCCAGCCGCCGGATTCGGCTCCCGTTCCGGTCCTGCGCCGGAATCGCTCATCTCCACACTCCCGCACCCCATGGCGTGAACCGGGAGGACGGCGGCCCGCCAACCCACTTCAGCCGCCGCGGCCCAGCGCGCGCCGGATGGCCTGCACCCGCTCCATCACGGTCATCGCCAGCCAGGCGGCCAGCCCGGCGACGATGGCGGCGGTCACCCAACCAGATTGCCGCTCGATGGTCAGCGGCACGGGGCCGCCAGTGAGCGCGGGCTCCGGCGCCAGCCAGCGCGGCATCATTGAAAGCAGCACGAACAGCCCGACCACGACCGAAATCCAGAGCGGCGAGCGAAACCAGGCGGTCACCGCCGCGGCCGACAGCGCGACGAACGCCAGCGCGATGCCCGCCCACGGCCAGGGGCCGGGGCTGGTGAGGACAAGGAAGCCGAAGGCGATCACCGCCGCCGCCAGCAGGCAGCGGGCGAAATCGGCGGCAAGCCAGCGCAGGCCGCGCGCGAGTTCCTCGCTGGCGGGGGTGTCGCGGTCCCCGGGTTCGGGCGCTTCGGCCGGGGGGGCAGGATCGCTGGGCATCGGGAGCCGTCTCCTGCGGCGGCAAAACGGGGCATCGCGGCCCATGCAAGTATCGCACCGCCGCACCGCCGGTCCCGGCGCGCTCCGGGGGTCGCCACGCTGGAAGCGGCGGCCCGAGCCGCCCGACCGGGGCCCGCGCAGGCCGATGGTCGACCCTCTCTCCACCGGCGTGGAGATGACCGGCCTCGCCCCACGCCCCGCCCCCAACCGGACGGCGGCGGCGGGCCGCGACCGCCATCATCGGCCAGCCCTCCGCTGCCGCCACCGGGCGACCGCCAGCACGATGCTGGCGAGCCACGGCCCCGCGAATGCCCAAGAGGACAGCGCTTCGAGGTCCACCCCCGCGAGCAAGAATGGGGCACGCCAAGCTGCGATCGCGACCGGCAGGAGGGTCGCCACGGCGGCGAACACGGCAAGCCACGGCCACCCGCCATGCCGCGCGCGGAAGGCAAGCACGACCGGGCCAACGGCCACGATGACGGACAGGATCACGAGCGCCGCCGGGCTGCCGGTCCACCGCCACCACAGGACCGGCGCTGTCTCGGCGGCCGCCAGCAGCAGGAACGCCTGATCCAGCGGCGACCATGCGACGCCAATCCTCACCAGCCCGCCGGGACTCCGGCGCAGGCTGCCCGCCGCGACGTGGGCGGCGATTCCCGCGGCGACGCCTGCCACGGACGCTGCCCAGCCGCGGGAGAGCCCCGCGACCTCCGGCGGCAGGGCCGTCGCCAGGGCCAGCGCCGCGACCCAGCACGCCAGGAAGAGGTATCGCGGCAGGAACGATCCCGGCAGGGCCGACACCAGCATCGGCGCGGCGATCCAGCCCGCCGCCGCGCCGAGCGCCGTCCCGGCCGCCGCGGGCGCCCAACCCCCGGCGGCGGCAGGCCACCGCGCCGCCGCCTCGGCCGCGAACGCCATCGCTGCCGCCACGATCGCGAGCGCGCCCAGCGTCGGCGGACCGGACCGGACCCACCAGCCTCGCCAGTGGGGAGCCCATGATCCGGGATCGTCCCCGGGATCCCGCCCGGTCCCGGCAATCGCCCGGGACACATCGGCCTGCCCGGCGGAACTGGTCCGGGCTCCGCCCGGCCGGACCCACCCGGCCGGCAGTTCGACCACGCGCCAGCGGACGAGCATTCCCAGGATGTGCCCGAGGCTTCCGCCGATGAGCGCGGCCCCGGATGCCACCAGCGTCGCCAGCATCGCCTCGCCGCCGGTCAGGGCGGGCTGTCCCGTGAGGCCCGGTCCTCCGAACAGCGGGGGGCCAGCCAGCACTTCCGCCTGCCGCGAGATCAGCCAGGCCGACAGCGCGCCCACACCGGCCACGACGAGCGACCAGGAGGGGCGTTCCAGGGCGATCCCGATCAGGCCCCCGCCGATGGCAAGCGCCGCGAGCCAGAGGAGCGCTCCGTAGCGCCAGTCCGCCGCCATCCACAGGAAAAGCGCCGCGCCGGTCAGGAGCGCATAGAGCAGGACGGCCACCGCGAACCTCTGCCGCGGCGTGGCCCTGCCGCTGGCAGTCGCGGCGCGCGCGCCCGGGGCGATCACCGGCGCAACCCGTGGCGAGCCTGCGCGCGCGCGCGGGCCGCCGGGCCGGACGCCAGCGCGGCCGGGCACGGGTGGCTCCCGGGCGGAACCCTCCCGGACGCGGGCTTCAGACCCGGACGGTTTCGGGATCGGCCGGTTCCGACCCCTGGCTGCCCTCGCCCGCCATGCGCGGATTGGCCGCATTTGGCCCCCATCACGACGGAAAACCCCGCTCCCACGCACGGGGAGCGGGGTTTGGGGTGAGGGCTGATGGCCGGTCCGGACGGGAGGTTCAAAACGGTCCGGGTAAGAGCGAACAAGGGCGCGGGAGCGGGCGCGGGTGGCATGGGTCGGGATCCCCGGTTCAGGCGGGCCGATCTGCGCCAGCAAACGCAACTGCCGTTCCGCGGGTCCGGGCGGGCGCCGCCGCCCCCGGCGCGCTACCGGGGAACGAGCCCCCAGCGGGCACGGATCGCGATCGCGATCTCCTCGGTTCCTGCCTCCACCGGGGTGGGCGCGGCCTCGGCCAGGGCCGTGCGGGCCAGGGCCGCGCGCGGCATCGGGAACGCCGCCGGGAGTTCGGCGATGGACTCGATCTCGCCGAGCGCGGCGTCCGCCGCCTCGGCCAGCACGCCCGCCTTGCGCCGCGCGTCGGCGATGGCAAGCCGCCGCGCCTCATCCTCCAGATCCTCGGGGTGGTGGAGGAAGAACTCCGGCCCCGCCACGTCGTTGGCGCCGGCGGCGATCACGTCGTCCAGCACGGCGCCGAGGCGGTCGAGGTCGCGCACGACGACCGTCACCCGGTTGGAGACGCCGTACCCGGTGACCGGAGTCCCGGCGCGGCCGTAGTCACGCTCGACGCGCACCGAGAACCGGGCGGTGCGCAGGTCCGCGGCCGGAATGCCGCGGCTCTTCGCGGCCTCGATCACGGCGGTCGCCCGGCTTGCCGCCTCGGCGCGGGCGGCGGCGAGGTCCTTCTTCACCACGTCCACCCCGGCCACGATCCGCGCCGCGTCGGGCGTGGCCTGCACCGAACCGCGGCCCTCCACGGCCACGCCATGGGGTTCCTGCCCGTCCATTGCGCTCCTCCTGGCTGCCGGGCGCGCCGTTGGCGGCCGCCCCAAACGACGCCTCCCCGGGCCGCCGGACCGGCGGCGCGGGGAGGCATCCGCACGCGGGATTTCTACGCGATTTCGAAGGTCATCTGGACGGAGATCTGGATGGCGCTGGTGCCGGACTCCATCGGCACGTCCATGGCGGCTTCGGGGGCGGCCATCGCGGCGTTCTTGGCGTAGATCGGACCCGGCACGAAGCCGCCGCCGTCCTCGCTGATGGAGACCACCCGGCCGAGCGTCGAGCCGGAGGCCGCCGCGAGTTGCTCGGCCTTGGCGCGGGCGTCCTCGACGGCGAGTTTGCGCGCCTCGGCCTCGAACGGCTTGGGATCGTCCACGAAAAAGCTCACGCCGTAGATGCTGTTCGCGCCAGCCTCGACCACGGCGGCCATGAGCTTGCCCGCGCCGCCGATCTCGCGGATGGTGATCATCACCTGATTCATCACCTCGAAGCCGGTGATCTGGGTGGGGTCCGCGCCCTCGGCGTAGTTGCGCACCACGCTGACGTTGTAGTTGGCGGTCTGGATGTCGCGGGCCTCGACGCCCTCGGCCTTGACCGCGTTGATGATGTCGGTCGCCTGCTTGCTGGCCTCGGCCTGCGCCTCCGCGAGATCGGGCCGGATGACGTCGATGCCCACCGTCACCGTGGCCGTGTCCGGCGGCACGTTGACGATGCCCTGCCCGCTGACGCCGATCATCCCGGGCTGCCGGGCGCCGCCCTCCGGCGTCGCCTCCTGCGCGAACGCCGCGGGGCCCATGCCCATGCCGATGCCCATGCCGCTGACCGCGGCAAAGGCCGCCGCCGGGATCATCATCGCCCCGCGCCGGGTGGTGGAAGGTGCCGGTGACATGCTGGACTCCTGTCTGCGCGGCCGCGGGTCCCGCCCGGGCCGCCCGTGCCGAGCTATTCGAGTTCCCAGGTGGCGACCACGTTGACCGCGACCTCGTTCATGCCGGTTTCCACCGGGGCCGCGCTGCCGCCGCCGCCCATGCCGCCGCCCTGCCCGCCGTAGTAGGGGCCGGGCACGTAGGGCTGGGCGCCCTCGGAGACGGAGACGAGGCGGCCGAGGGTCAGGCCGGAGGCCGCGGCGAGTTGCTCCGCGCGGTCGCGGGCGTCGGCCACCGCCAGTTTGCGGGCATCGGCGGCGAAGGGCTTGGGATCGGAGACCGAGAAGGTCACGCCCCAGATGCTGTTGGCGCCCGCGGCCACCGCCTCGCCCAGCAGGTCGCCGAGGCCCTCCACCTCGCGGACGGTGACGTAGACCTGGTTCATCACCTGGAAGCCGGTGATGCGGGTCGGGTCGCCGTTGCCGCTGTAGTCCCGCTGCACGTTGACGCTGTAGCTGGCGGTCTGGATGTCGGCCGGGGCGATGCCGGCGCTCTTGAGGGCATTGATGACGTCGGTCGCCTGGCGGGTCGCCTCGGACTGGGCCTCGGCGAGGTCGGTCCGGATGACGTCGATGCCGATGGTGACCGTGGCGGTGTCCGGCGGCGCATCGACCGCGCCCCGGCCGTTGACGGTGACGTAGGCGGGCGCTGTTTCGGCCTGCCGCGCCTGCGCCGGAGTCGGGGCCACGCCGAGGCCGGCAAGGCCCGAGAGCGCGATCAGGGCGACCGCGGGCAGCGACCATGACCATGCCGCGCGACGGGTGATTCCGCGATTCCTGAGCATCCCGGGTTCCTTTCCTCGAAGGTTCGCGTGCCGGGCGACGATCAGCCCGGCAGGGCCTCGTGCCGGTCCACCCAGAGGCGGCCGCCAAGGCTGACCAGCAACCAGAGCAAGAGCATTGCCAGCCCGATCTGCGCGATCCGCCACGGCGACGGGCGGGAACTCGCGGCAACCGCCGCCGGAGCCCCGTTCTCCTGTTGCAACGCAGGATCGGCGGGCGCGGTTTCGGCGGCCGGCGCGGCGGGCGCTGCGACGTCGGCGGGCGCCTGGGCGCCGGTGGGCTGCAGGATCGACGTCGCCACCTGCCCGGTGCGCAGCCCGAGCGCGGGCGAGACGGGCGGGTCCGCCACCAGCGCATCGCCGGCGATCGCGGCAAACAGGGCGACCGCCACCGCGCCAGTGGCGAGGGTGAGCGTGCGGGTCCCGGGCAGCACGCGGGCGAACCACGGCGACGCGGCCGCGGCCGCGGGCACGGGCGCGGCGGGCGGGGCCCAGGGCGAGGACGGAACGGAGGGCGCGGGAACCTGCCGGGAGGGCGGCAGCGGGCGCCGCCTGATCTTCCCGTACTCGGGGCCGAGCGCGAACGAGCGGCGCGGTTCGTACTGCGGCAACCCCTGGAGGAGGGTGACCGTCACCCGGAGTTCGGTGTAATCGAGTGAGCAGGCGGCGCAGGAGGCGAGATGGACCTCGGCGGAACGCCGCTCGCCCGGGTCGAGCGCGCCATCGACGTGCAGGCTGAGCAGGTCGAGGTCGAGGTGGCGGATGCGCTCCCCGGCGGCGCGGGAAGGCTGGTCGCCAGCATCGGTCGTGAGATCGGCGTCGTCACGCATCGTCGCTGTCCTGTGCGGTAGCGGTGGCGGATTCGGGCTCGGGTCCGGGAGCGGATTCGTCGCCCGCCCCGTCCGGGTTGGAATGCATACGAACGAAGCGCTCGAAGAGTTCCGCCGACTCGGGATCGTCGGTGAGGGTCTGCCGCAGCCGCGCCCGCGCCCGGCTCAGCCGGGACTTCACGGTGCCGAGCGCCGCCCCGGTGGCGGCCGCCACCTCCTCGTAGGAACTCCCCTGGATGTCGGAGAGGATCACCACCGCGCGCTGGTCCTCGGGCAGATCGTGCAGGGCCCGCTCCAGCCGGATTCCCAGCTCCGAGCGCAGGGCCGCGGCGTCGGGCGACTCGTCGACCACCTGCGTGGTCCACACCGGCTCGATCTCGAACAGTTCGGCGTCGAGCGAGCCGGACGGCCGCCGCCCTTTCGCGCGCAGGATGTCGTAGGAGCGGTTGGTGGCGATGCGCAACAGCCACGGGCGCACCTCGCCGCCCCGGAAGGTGTGGGCGTTCGTCCACGCCCGGATGAAAGTGTCCTGGGCGGCGTCCTCGGCCAGGGCGTAATCCCGCAGCAGGCGGAAGCAGACGCTGAAGACGGCCCGCTCGTGGCGGCGGACAAGTTCGTTGAAGGCTTCGAGGTCGCCGCGCTGGGCCTCGCGCATCAGCAGTTCGTCGTCGCTGACCGCATCCCCCGGCGGGAACGGGAACGCGCCATCCCCCGGCTCCAGCAGCGCGGCGCCAGCGGTCTCCGGCCCATCGGCCACGGCGGACGCCGCGGGCGCGGCAGCGCCGGCGGGCAGGCGGCGGCGGCGGAACATGCCGCTACCTCCGCCGGCCGGCGGCGCGGCGCGCGGACGGCAGCAGGGACAGGGACAGGGGCGCGGCGGCGCGGATACCCGGCATGGCGGTCACGCCTCGAGGTGCACCTTCGCCAGCACCGCCGGGTTGGCGACGGTGCGAGGCCGCCTGCCGCGCAGCACCTGGATGGCCTCCAGCAGCGTCTCCCGGCGCACGAGTTCGACGGACCGCTCGGAGTAATAGGCCGAGTGGGGGGTCAGGATCACGTTGTCCATCGCGTAGAAGGGCGCTTCGGCGGGCAGCGGCTCGGGGTAGACGACATCGAGCGCGGCGCCCGCCAGGACCCGGGCCTCCAGCGCGGCGGCGAGGGCCTTCAGATCGACCAGCGGGCCGCGGGCGGTGTTGACCAGCACCGCCGACGGCCGCAGGCGGGCGAGTTCCGGCGCGCCGATGATGCCGCGGGTCTCCGGGGTCAGCGGGCAGTGCAGGGTCACGACGTCGGAGCGGTCCAGCAGATCGTCGAGCGAGACGGCCTCGACGCCGTGGGCCTGCATCACCGCGGGCTCCTGGTAGGGGTCGGCGGCGAGGATCTTCAGGCCGAAGGGGCGGGCCCGTTCGGCCACGCTCTGGCCGATCCGCCCGAACCCGACGATGCCGAGCGTCTGTTCGCGCAGCGGCCACACCGGACCGCGCAGGATGGTGCGGGTGGCCGGGCCGTACTTCACCCAGTCGCCGGCGCGGAGGGCGCGGTCCTGCTCCACCAGGCGGCGGTTCAGCGCCAGGATCATGGCCAGGGCGTGGTCGGCCACCTCGCTGGTGCAGTAGCCGGGATAGTGGGTGACGACGATGCCGCAATCGGCGGCGGCGTCGAGGTCCACGTTGTCGAGACCGACGCCGTAGCGGGAGATGACCTTCGTGCGCGGCAGGTTTTCCAGCACGCGCCGGGTCACGTCCTCGCGGGTGGAGACGCAGAGGGCGTCGGCGTCGCGCCCGGCGGCGATGAGTTCATCCTCGCTGGTGCTGGGGCGGCCCTGCAGGTCGATCTCGAGGTCGGTGATCTCGTCGACCACCGACTGCTCCATCTCGAGGCCCTCGGTCTCGTTGCCGTAGCGGTCGCTGGTGACGACCACGGTGAACTTCTGCGCCATCGGAACCGCCGCCCTTCCCGTTCGCCCGCGTTCGCGCGCCGGACCGCCCCCCGGCCCGCGCCCGAGATGCCCGTAGTATGGCAGAGGACCGGCGCGGCACGAAGGGCGAACGGACAGGGCTCCCGCCCACGCGGCGGCGGCGGCCCGCCGCTACTTGCCGGAGCCCATCGTGAGCCCCTGGATGAAGTACCGCTGCAGGAAGATGAACAGCAGCACGGTGGGAATCACCGCAATCAGGGTGCCGGCGAACAGCACGTTCCAGGAGCGCTGGTATTCGCCCATCAGCGACGCCAGCCCGGTGGTGACGGGCTTGAGGCGGTCCTGCTGGACGAGAATCAGCGCCCACAGGTAATCGTTGAAGATCCAGGTGAACTCCAGCGTCGCCAGCGCGGCGAGGCTGGGCAGCGAGAGCGGCAGCGCGTGCTGGCGGAAGATGCGCCACTCGCCCGCGCCGTCGATGCGGGCGGCGTCGAAGATCTCGCCGGGGATGGTCGTCATGAAGTTCCGCAGGACGAAGGTGCAGAACCCGAGCTGGAAGGCGGTGTGGAAGACGATCAGCGCCCAGTAGGTGTCGTAGAGCCCGAGCCGGTTCGACAGCCGGAAGACCGGCAGCATGAGGATCTGGTAGGGCAGCAGGGTTCCCGCGACGAACAGGAAGTAGATCGCGAGGTTGCCGCGGAACCGGAAGCGGGCCAGCGCGAAGGCCGCCATGCTCGACAGCAGCAGGGTGGCGATCAGCGCCGGGATGGTGATGATGAACGAGTTGGCCATGTAGCGGCTGAGCCCGCCCTGGCTCCACGCCTCGGGGAAATTGGACCAGACCAGCGGGTCCGGCCAGCGCCACGGGCCGTTGCCGATGAGGTCGTCGAGGGTGCGCAGGCTGGTCAGCACCGCCGCGAACAGCGGCACCAGCCAGGTCAGCAGCACCGGCAGGATGACCACGTAGAAAAGCAGCGTCGGCCACGGGAAGCGGCGGCGGCGGCCGGGCGCGAGGCTGGGGCGGGACCAGGCGGGGGCGCTCATGCCAGCGTCTCCTGCTCGCGGCGCACCATATACCGCAGGTAGGGGAAGATGAACACCATCGCGAGCAGGGCCAGCACGACCGCGACGGCCGCCCCATAGCCCATGTTGTAGTTGTTGAAGGCCTCGATGTACATCATGTTCGCCAGCACGTTGGAGCGGTTGGCCGGGCCGCCCCGGGTCATCAGGTTGACGAGGTCGAACGCGCGCAGGGCGTCGATCACCGAAATCACGAGGACGATGACGGTGACCGGTTGCAGTTGCGGCAGGATCACGTTGCGGAAGGTCTGCCAGCCGTTCGCGCCATCGGTGCGGGAGGCGTCGATCAGCGCAGGATCGACCGATTTCAGCCCGGCGAGGTAGAGCAGCATCACGTAGCCGATCTGCCGCCACACCCCGGCGGCGATGATCGCCGGGGTCACCAGGGAGTAGTCGGCCAGCCAGCCGATGGGTTTGCCGTCGTAGCCGAGCACGCGCAGGGCCTCGTTGATGAGCCCGCCCTGCGGGAAGTACATCCACGACCAGACGTTGGCGATGACCACGCTCGACAGCACCATCGGCGAGAAGAAGCCGGCCTTGAAGAAGCGCACCCCCGGCAGGTCGCGGTTGAGCAGCATCGCCAGTCCCAGCCCCGCCGCGGTCGGAACCACGATGAAGGCGGCGAGCCACTTCACGTTGTTCCAGAAGGAGATCCAGAAGATGCGGTCGTCCAGCAGGCGGCGGTAGTTGTCGAGCCCGATGAAGACCGCCGGCGAAAGGCCGTCGGAGTTGGTGAGGCTCATCCAGACCGTGGCGAACATCGGCCCGATCACCCACATGGCGTAGAGCGCCAGGGGCACGGCGAGGAAGGTCCACGGCACGAGGCCGGCCCGGCGCTGGCCGGGGGAGGGGGGGCGTTCGGCCCGCGGG
>JBJTKE010000208.1:0-3487 GCA_046096285.1 Chloroflexota bacterium | reverse complement strand
GTGGCTAGAACACGCAGGTCGGCTTGTCCGTGTAGACCGATCCGTCGAAGGTTGCGCACTGGTACGGCGACGTGTTGCCGTACACGTTGGTGGTGGAGGACCCGGTCACCGTGTTCGGGCCTGGGCCTTGGGTGTCGACGCGGATCCCGCCCGCGCCAGAGGCGTTGGTGTTGCCGGTGATGAGCGTCGACCCGGCGAGGGTCAGCGTCGAGCCGTAGGGTCCGCTTCCCACCGAAATGCCACCGTAGGAATCTGAGGTGTTGCTCGTGATGGTGCAGTCCGTGAGGGTCACGGTGGCTTCTCCCAGCGTGATGCCGCCGTTTCCGCTGTTGGAGATGGTGCAGCGGGTCAGCACAATCGATCCGCCATCGATGGAGAAGGCGTAGCTGTCGGTGGACGAGAACGTGCAGTCCGTGAAGGTGGCAGTGGTCGCCGCTCGTTTCGAGGGATCGGGGTTGCCGTCCGCGTAGTACGCAATGCCCTTGCTTTGGAACTGGCAGCCACTCGCCACAATCGACCCGGATTCGGTTTCGACGAAATCGACGTACCACACGTAGAAGACGGACGCCTCGGTCGTCGTGCCGGTGAAGACGTGGTTGCCTCCGATCACGTAGAGGAGCGACTCGGTATCCCGGGCCGTGCACCCGGTCAAGACGAAGGACACGTTGCCGACGGTGTAGCTGGAAAGCAGGCAGTCTTCGGTGTCGACGCCGTTGCCCCGAAGCGTCAGATTCTCCAGCGTCACCGTGTAGGGCGTCGTCGACTCGCCGTCTTCGCCGACGATGAATGGGTAGCCGTCCGGGGACAGGTTCACCGGGTCGGCTTGCAGGATCACCTCGCCGGTGTCGTTGCACGCGGCCAGGGTGATGTTCTTGTTCACCACGATGCCGGTCGTGTAGGTGCCGGGCGCTATGAGAATGGTGTCGCCCGGCGCCGCCGCGTCGTAGGCCGCGTTGACGTCGGTGAACGCGCACCCGCTCGCGCACACCGTGCAGACCACCTGCGGGGTGCACGTCCGGTTCTGGCAGGTCGCGCCGCCGCAGCACTTCTGCCCGTCCTTGCACTTCTTCCCGACCTTGATGCACCGGCACCGCCCGATCTTCGCCGCGCTGCCCTTCTTCGGCTTCCGGCAGTACTTCGTGCAGCAGTCCTTGTTCCTCTTGCAGCGGTTGTCCCGCGCCTTCGGCCCGCAGGGCCTCTTCTCGTCCTCGACCTCGCCCTCGCCCCGCGGCGCGCGCCCGGCGCCGGTTTCGCCGCCTCCACGCTTCGCCGCGGCCTCCGGCATCGCCGCGGGCAGCCCCGCCGTCCCGGCCAGCCCGAGCAGCCCGGCCACCGCCGCGCCCGCGCCGCTGCGCCGGGTGAGCCTGCCTGCCAGCAACCGCGTCAAGCGGTCGAACGATCCTCCGTCCATGTCCCTGTCCCTGCGCCTTTCCCCCGTTATCGGGGCTGCTCCCTGCCCCCGCGCCAGCTCTCGCAAGTCCCATCAATGATACTACGCGGAAGGCCAGAACACCACGCAGTTCCCGCAGTTTCTTACGCCATTTTTTACGTCAAACCTGCCGATATGGAGTGGCTTGCTATGTATTTATGTGTTCTTCTGATGTTCGCTGTTTTCCCGTTTGCTGGGCGCATTCCCGCGCCGGGCGCCTGGCCGCCACGCTGGCCTGCCGGACCGGACGGGATACCCGGTCCGGCAGGCGCCTGCGCGTCAGAAACTACAGGTTGGCACGTCGGCATAGACACTGCCGGGGGAGGTGTACCGCGCGCATTGCGGCCCGCCAAGCGTTGCGGTGTTGTTCTTTACGTTCGCGAGTGACACGTTGGTGATGGTCGAGGTGCAGGCGCCATATTCGAACAGCAGGATGCCGCCGCCCCATTTTGTCGTGCTGTTGTTCTCGACCGTCGTCGTACCGGCAAACGTGACCGATAGCGGCTTTGGCTTTCCGGCTTGGCACTTCGCCAAGATGCCGCCGCCACCGAGGTTTGCGGAATCGCTGTCCTTGTTGCCGGCGATGCGGGTGTTGGTCAGCGTAATTTCGGTGTTGAAGAGGAGCGTGGATCCGTACGTGTCTCCCAGGTTCGTGAATGCGCTGTCGGTCACCTGGACGGTCCCGTTGTAGAACATCGGGCCATATTCGCAGTCGTCGATCGCGACATTGGCGATCGTGGCGGTGGAGGTGGGAAGGACGGACTCACTTCCGTCATAACGCAGGGGGTAATACCCCGTGAAGCCCGTGATGGTCGTGTCAGTCACCGTGAACGATCCAATCGTGCCGCAATAGTAGATGCCAGTGCCGGTCAGGGTGGACCCGGTCACCGAGACGATGGCATCGTCGGCGCAGAAGTCCGCGCAGACGGCCAGGGATTCGTCTCCCGAGCTGAACTGGCTGTCCTCCACCGTCAGCGTCACGGTGAGCCTGCCCCCCGCGGAGCTCGAGTAGTACACGCCGTAGACGTAATTCGTGCCGGTGAATCGCCTCAGCACATGCGTGCCGCCCTTCATCACATAGATGAAGTAGTAGGCGTCGCTGCCGGCACAGTCCTCCAGGGTGAAGTCGATCCGGCCTGCATCGCTGGCGCTCAGCAAGGCCTCATCCTGGTTCGCCGGATACGTGCCCTTCAGCCGCAGGTTTTGCAGCACGACGCTGTGGACTTCCGTGTCGGCCGGGTTCTCGACGAGGATCCCGTAGTAGCTGTCTGCGCCCTTGACCTGCCGGTCCACGACCAGTTCCACGTCGGTCGCTCCGGGGCAGCCTGCCAGGGTGATGCTCTTGTCGACCACGATCCCGGTCGGGTACGACCCCGGGCCGATGACGATCGTGTCGCCCGGCGCCGCCGCGGCGTAGGCCGCGTTGACGTCAGTGAACGCGCATCCGCTCGCGCACACCGTCGCCACGCACGGCTGGGCGGCCGGGGTGCACTTCCGGTTCTGGCAGGTCGCCCCGCCGCAGCACTTCTGCTTGCCCTTGCACTTCTTCCCGACCTTGATGCACCGGCACCGCCCGATCTTCGCCGCGCTGCCCTTCTTCGGCTTCCGGCAGTACTTCGTGCAGCAGTCCTTGTGCTTCCGGCAGCGGTTGTCCCGCGCCTTCGGCCCGCAGGGGCGCTTCTCGTCGTAGACGTCGCCTTCGCCGCCCGGCGCCCGCCCGGTTGCGGCTCCGGCTCCAGCTCCGGCGCCGGCCTTCGCCGCGGCCGCATCCGCCGCCCCGGCCAGCCCGAGCAGCCCGGCCACCGCCGCGCCCGCGCCGCTGCGCCGGGTCAGCCTGCCTGCCAGCAACCGCGTCAACCGGTCGAACGATCCTCCGTCCATTTTCCCGCTCCTGCGCTTTCCCCCGTTATCGGGGCTGCTCCCTGCCCCCGCGCCCGCGCGGGCGCGGCCCCGCGCGTGTCCCCCGCGGCAGGCCCGAACACCCCGCCACGTAGGCCGCAACGTAACCCGCCACTCGTGTGGGGGGAACAAGCGGGACTGAACGTTTGATAACAGCCA
>JBJTKE010000207.1:0-11054 GCA_046096285.1 Chloroflexota bacterium | reverse complement strand
ATCTTGACGAAGACGTGCGCTCCCCAGGTGGCGATCTCCCGCGCCTGGCGCTCCATTGCGGGCAGGTCGTCGGCGAAGACCTCGAAGGAGATCGGGCGGTCCGGGATCGCGGCCAGGATGTCCCGCGCGAAGGCCCGGTAATCCCGGACCCCGGCCTTTCGCATCAGCGTCGGGTTCGTGGTGAACCCGCGAATGCGCGGATCGGCGTACATCCGGAGCATCCCGTCCCGGTCGGCGCCGTCCGCGAACAGCCGGATCGTCAAGGTGTCGATCCCGGTCATCCGGTTCCCCCTTCGCTGGATTCGCGGCGCCGCGAGCCCGAACCTGCAGTCAGGATGATCCGCGCGGCGTCGCCGATCGATGCGGCGGTTGACGTCGGCTCGTCCGTCCCCTGGTGGGCGGCCGAGCGCGGGTTCGCGATCAGGATGGTCCGGCAACCCGCGGAGGAACCGCAGGCGATGTCGGTATCGCGGTCCCCCACCATCCACGAGGCCGCGAGATCGATGTCATGCCGGTCCGCCGCGGCCAGTAGGAACCACGGCGACGGTTTGCGGCACGCGCACGGCCCGCTGACCTCGGGAACGATGCCGGCCGGATGGTGAAGGCAATAGAACGTCTCGGTGAACGCGATGCCCTCCGAGCGGAAGCGATCCTCGATGTGCGTCGCGATCTCCCGCAGGGCATCGAGGGAGATCTTGCCTTTGGCGTAGGACGGCTGGTTCGAGACGATGAACAGGGCGAACCCGGCCGAGGCCAGATCGGCCAGTGCGGCCGGAGCCCCTGCGGCGATCCGAATCTCGTCGATGGCGTGCGGCGACTCCCATGCCCCCGTGGCCGGATTCAGGGCGAGATCGTTCAGCACGCCGTCACGGTCGAGGAACACCGCCTTCACCGGATCGACTCCCATTTCGTGCGCGCGGCCCTCAACTGCGGGTGTGACACCAGCAGGTGCCAGATTACTGCCTGGAAACTCTCGCTGTGAGGGGTGACGTGATCGGGATTGACGGCTGGCACGACGACGCAGGCATCCGCGACCTGCGCGGTATAGCCATCGGGCCGTCCGACGATGCCGCAGACGCACGCCCCCACGGTCTGGGCGTAACGCACCGCTCGCACCAGGTTCGGGCTCACATTGCGGGTTTCGTCGCCGCCGCCGACCGACAGCACGAGGAGCACGTCGTCGCCATCGAGGCGGCTTCCCCTCAGCCACGCCTCGAAGATGGTTTCCCATCCTTCGTCGTTGGTGCGCGCCGTCAACTCCGAGACGTTGTCGGTGGGCGCGTAGGCCTCGAAGGCGGCGATCTTCCGGAAGTCATTGACCGCATGGGAGGCGTTCCCGGCGCTGCCGCCGACGCCGAGGATGAACAGCCGACCGCCCCGCTCGCGGGCGTCCGCGAGCAGGCTGGCCATGCGCTCGATCTCGTCCCGCTCCAGGGACCGGGCGATCCGGGCGGTTTCCTCCAGGAACTGGTCCGCGAACGACACAGGCCCATCGTCCTTTCGCCACGGATCGGCGGTTTCCGCCGATCCTTCGCGCGGCAGCGTGCGGCGGGCGAGGCGGCGCATCTCCGCCAGGCCGGCCATCGAGCCGATTTCGTGAAACCGGCGATCCGTCTCGAACGCCATCAACGCGCCGTGCGCCAGCACCTCCTGGTACACCGAGGCGAGATCACATGGCGCGTCGTCCGCCACGGCATCGAACGCCGCGTGCCGGAACATGCCCAGTCCCCAGTCGATGTGACGCATTCGCCTGCTGCGGTTCGCCTTGTCGTACGCGAGGATGCGGCCATCGTCGAACTCGACGTTGCTGGCGTCCCATTTGCCGTCGTTGCGGTAGACCGTCATCAGGGCGAGTGCGGGCGAGGCGGCGAACGCGCCGGCCACGGCGCGATAGTCGCACTCCAGCCAGGAGTCGCCATACAGGGTGAAAAAGGGGTCTCCCAGCAGGGGCAGCGCCTGCTTGACCGCCCCGCCGGTTCCGAGGAGGCGATCGCCATCCCAGGCGTAGCGAACCTCGAGGCCGAACTGATGGCCGTTGCCCACGACGGCTTCGATCATCGCTCCGAGGTGCCCGACGCAGAGCACGACCTGCTCGATGCCCTGGGACCGCAACAGCCGCAATTGGCGCGCGATGAAGGGTTCCCCCTCGACGTCGAGGAGCGATTTGGGGACGGTCTCCGTCACCGGGCGCATCCGGGTGGCGAGACCACCGGCAAGGAGCGCGACGGGAGGGAGGGAGGGTGCGGTGGTCATGCCTGCACCACGATCCTGGCGCCCTCGAAGTCGAACCCGTAGCGGACTTCGGTGAGTCCTGCGCCGCGCATGGCGCGGCGCAGGCGGGTCCGGTCTTCGGCAAGGAACATGAGAAACCCGCCGCCGCCCGCGCCGATCAACTTGCCGCCGATGGCGCCATGCTTCCTCCCGAGTTCGTACCAGGCGTCGATCTCGCCGTTGCTCATGTTCGCGGCGCGGCGTTTCTTGTGTTCCCAGTGGACGTTCATCAACTCCCCGAAGGCCACCAGATTCCCGGCTTCGAGGGCCGCCTTGCTCCTGAGGCCGATGTCCTTGATGAAGTGGAGGTTTTCGATCATCTCCTGGTCGTTGGCCTTGCTGCGAACGTCCTGCTCCCTGAGGATCGCGGAGGCCGGGCGAGAGTAGCCGGTGAAAAAGAGAAGCAGGTGGTCCTCGAGATCCGACAGCGTGAGCGGATCGATGGCGAGCGGCGTGACCTCGACCCGGCCGTCCGGCAGGTAGGTGAAGCAGGTGAGGCCGCCGAAGGAGGCGATGTACTCGTCCTGCTTGCCGACCGGCTCCCCGAGCACGTCGATGGTGATGTGGCAGGCCTGTTCGGCGAGGGACGCGGGATCGGTGAAGGTCCGGCCGTGCGCGTGCAGCGCCTTCAGCAAGGCCGTCGAGAAACTGCCGGATGAGCCGAGGCCGGTGCCCGCCGGAATGTCGGCCATGCTGGTGATCTCGATCCGGGATGGCGCGGTGCCGGTGATGCGCAAGGCCTCCCGGACAAGCGGGTGCTCGATGTCGTCGATTGCGCGGACGCGCTCCACGCGGGAGTACTTGAGGATCAGCTCGTCCACGAAGGTCTGGTTGACCGTGACGTACACGTACTTGTCGATTGCCGCGGCCACCACGAATCCGCCGTGTTCCCGGTAGTAGGAGGGGAGGTCGGTGGCGCCGCCTCCGAGCGAAATTCGCAGCGGACTCCGCGCGATGATCATGAGGTGCGCTCCCCAGCCGGGCGCGGGGCCCGGGCGGCCACGCCGTGGTCCCGATAGATGCGGCCGACGATGTCCAGGGCGGCGCGGGCATCGCGCAGCCCCGGCTCGGGCCGGCGCCCGAGCCGGATATCCGCAAGGAAAGCCGCCCACTCGTCGTGCCAGCTGCGGTCGGCGCCGGGGTACTCCCAGATGGTCGTGTCAGGCGGGCCCATTTCCGGGAGCATCCGGTACCACGCCAGGCGCTCGACGCCGTAGCTGCCGCCGAGCCCGGTGATCTCGAGCTTGCCCGAACGGCCATAGATCTCGTATGAAAACAGGTTTTTCCATTCGGTGCAGCTCGCGTGGAGAAAGGCCGTCTGCCCGGTGGCGGTCGAGAGCGTGAGGAAGCCGTTGTCCTCGACCGGCATGTTCCAGAAGTAGGTGTGGATCGTGCCGGCGACGTGGGGAAACTCGCCGAGAAACCAGCGGGAGAGGTCGATCAGGTGCACCCCCTGGTCGATCAGCTCGCCGCCTCCCGAACGCGCCGGGTCGGCCCGCCATTCGCGGTCGTAGCCGGGCCGTCCCCCGTGGCCGTACCGGCCGCGGACGTAGAGGAGCGGTCCAAGTTCGCCGGAATCGACGATCTCCCGGGCTCGCATGAACGCGGGGTGCATCCGGTGATTGAACCCGACCCGGGCGACCACTCCGGCGCTCCGCTCCGCGGCGATGACCGGATCGAGTTCCTCCGCCGAGCGGGCGGCTGGCTTTTCCACCAGCACGTGCTTTGCTGCTTCGATGGCCGCGAGCGCAACGCCGGCAAGCGCGTCATGGGTGGTCGCGATCACCACGGCGTCGACATCTGGCCGGGCAAGGAGGTCGCGCCAGTCTGCGTGCGCCCCGGCGCCCGGCGACGTCGCGGCGAGTTCGGCCGCGCGGGCCGGGTCGGCGTCGGCGCAGGCGACCAGCCGCGCGCCGGACATCGCCGCGGCGCGTTTGCGGCCGACCAGGCCGCATCCGATGATGCCAACCCCAAGCATGGCGCGGTCTACCCCCATGAGTGGCCGCGGTCAGCCGGCACGATCCGGCGGAGCGTGTAGACATCGGTGCCGTCGAGGTCGCGATGGAGACCAGGCAGGGCGTCCCAGGGATCCCAGACGGCGCTGATCAGTTTTCCGGTGATGCCGTCGCTGGCGGACGATGCCAGGAACACGCAAAGGTCCGCGCCGCGGGCGAGGGGCGTGCCGCCGGTCTCCTTCTGCCTGACGGAGGCGTCGTAAAACGTCTGGCCAACGGCGGCGGGCCCTGCCTCGAGAATCTCATCGAGCAGCCGGGTGTTGAGAGCGCCGGGGGCCACGGCGTTGACATCGATCCCGTGATCCCGGACCTCCTCGGCGAGGGTTTCTCCAAACCGGACCACCGCGGCCTTCGATGCGGCATAGGCGCTGAGGTAGGGCATCGGCTTGGTGGCGCCGCCCCCGGAAAGCAGGATGATCTTGCCGCGATGCTCCCGCCCCTCCCGGAGCATGGATGGAAGGACCGCCCGGCAGGCAAGCACCGAGCCGACGAGATTGACGTGCAGGGCCTCGATCCAGGCCGCCATGTCGATCTCCTGGATGGCGCCCTTGGGGCCGTAGACGCCCGCGCTCGACACGAGAACATCGATGGGCCCGGCCTGGGCGACGCTGGCCTCCACGACCTGCGCAAGGTGCTCCGGGTCGGTCACATCGGCCGGGATGGCCAGCACCCGGGACCCGGGCGCCTCCGCGATGACCTCGTCCCGGGCGTGGGCGAGGAACGCCGCGTCACGCGCGCACATGGTGACGTCCGCGCCCGCGGAGGCCAGGGCTCCGGCGACCGCCAGGCCGAACCCCCGGCTGGACCCGGTGACGAGGGCATGCCGCCCGGAGAGATCGTGGGTCATGCCGCCCTCCCGACAGATATGAGGCGAATGCGCGACTCGCTGCCAAGCGTGGAGCCGAGGAAGCAGGCGGGATCGAGGATGATCGGCGTGGCCATCGCCGCGAGGACGGACTCCGGATCGAGATCGCGCAGCCCGGGCCAGGACGTGCCGATGACCGCGGCGTCGGCGCCGGCCAGCGCCTCCTCCGGGGCGTCGAACCGGCTGACCCCGCCCAGCAGATCGCCGGGCAACTGGCCCGCCATCGGGTCCCACGCACGCACCCGGGCCCGCTGCTCCAGCAGCCAGCGTGCCAGATCGACCGAGCTGGAGCGGCGCAACGTGCTGGTTCCCGGCTTGTAGGCAAGACCGAGCAGGGCAATGGTGCGGCCGTCGAGGTCCGGGAGAAGCTCCCGCAGCCGGCGATGCGCCCACCGCTGGTGGGCGCGATTGCTGGCGAGCGCGGCGGGAGCGACGGCGATCTCGAGGCCCTCGGCCGTGGCGCGCTCCGCGAGGAACTGCAGATCTCGCGCAAGCGTGCCTCCGGCGAACGCCGCGCCGGGCCGCAGGTAGGCGCGCGGCCCGACCCGGGCGTCGGTCATGACGCCCCGCGCCACCTCGCTGGCGTCGGCTCCGACCCGCTCGCAGATGGTGGCGATCTCGTTTGCGAAGGCGACGGAGAGTCCGAGCCAGGCGTTCAGCGCATGCTTGGTCATCTCGGCGGACTCGATGCTCATCCATTCGATCTCGCTGGTGATGGGAGCGAACAGGGCCGCTATCCGGCTGCGATCCTGCGAGGCCTCGATGCCGGCCACAACCCGGTCCGGGTGCATGAACGCCGCGATCGCAGCGCCGAGCCGCAAGTTTTCCGGCGAGTAGGCGAAGGTAGCGGCGCCGTCCGGGCATGCCAGCGCGTAGTCCACGCCGATGGCGCGCGTCGAGCCGACGGGCAGTTGCGAGGAGATGAGGACCAGGGTTCCGGGGCCGAGGACCGGAAAGAGACGACGGATGCGGTCGAGAACGAAGGCGGCGTCGGCGTGGTCATCGTCATCGACGGGGGTGTCGTAGGCGACGCAGACCACCTCGGCCGCCCGGATCTCCGCCAAATCGGCCGAAACGCGCAGCCTGCCGCTGGCCAACCCGGCCCGCACGAGGTCAGCGAGCCCCGGCTCGCCGATGGGCAGGATGGCGTTCGCGAGGGAAACCGCTTCGTCGTGGTCGTCCGCGAGGGCGAGCACCTCATGACCGGCGGCTGCGAAACATGCTGCCGTGACGAGTCCGAGATGCCACAGTCCGGCGACGGCCACCCTCATGGCCGCTCCTCGAGCAGCCAGGGATTGTCCTGCAGGTAGCGGACGGTGCGGATCACGCCGTCCCGGATCGTGGCCTGGGGAGCCCAGCCGAGCGCGCGGATGCGGGAGCAATCCAGCCAGATGAACGGAACGTCGCCGATCCAGCCGCGGTTGCCGCCGGAGTATTCGAGCGTCGGGGAGACGCCGAGTTCCTCGCAAATCCAGCCCACGGAGTCCCGGACCGCGCAGTAGGAGTCGGCGCCGAGGTTGAACACCCGCACCGGTTCGCCTCCCTGGTCGATCGCCGCGAGCATGGCGGAGATGCAGTCCTTGACATAGAGGTAGGACTTCCGCTGGGAACCGTCCCCGAGCACGCGGAGCCGCTCCGGATCGCGGCGCAGGCTGGCGACGAAGTCGAAGACGTGGCCATGACTGTAGCGTTCGCCGAGAATGGAGACGAAGCGGAAGATGTATCCGCGCATCCCGAAGCCTTCGCAGTAGGCCTGGATCAGGCCTTCTCCGGCGAGCTTCGATGCCCCGTAGAGGGAGGTCTGGACCGGAAACGGCGCATCCTCGGGCGTCGGGATGACGGCGGTCTCGCCATAGACCGATCCGGTGGAGGCGAAGGCGATGCGGGGCACCCCGTTCAGGCGCATCGCCTCGAGGACGTTGCTCGTCGCGATCGTGTTCTGCTCCAGATCCCGGCGCGGGTGCTCGATGCCGCGTCGGACGTCCGCATTCGCGGCGAGGTGAAAGACGATGTCCGAACCTTGCATGGCTTCGGCCAGGAGCGCTTCGTCGAGGAGATCGCCACGCACGAGGCGAAAGGAAGGGTGGGCGAACGCTTCACCGAGAAACGCCTCCCGTCCGGTCGAGAGATTGTCGTATCCCACGACCTCATTGCCGCCCGCGAGCAGACGATCGACGAGGTTGCTCCCGATGAACCCGGCGCACCCGGTAACGAAACAGCGCAAACCGGAACCTCCTTCACGGCATGGCGGGTATTGCGCTCAACGACCGTTTCGCGGTCCTGGCAGAGGTTGCCTGCGGTACTTGACCGCGGCGCGAACCCAGGTCCAGGGGTCACGCAGCATCGACACTTTCTTGCCTTCCTCGAAGGAGCGTGCCCGGTAGTTTACGGGAACCTCCAGGGGGGAGTAACCCTTGCGGAGCAGCTTTGAGACCAGTTCGACATCGAAGTCGAAACGGTTGCATTCGAACTCGAGACCGTAGAGGCAATCGCGCCGGAAGACCTTGTACATGGTGAACGGATCCTGCATCCGCTCCTGGTACAGCATGTTGAAAAGGGTGGTCAGCACGATGTGCCCGACATTGAGCATCGTCGGCAGGACCGTGCCGTCCTTGAACTGCCGCATCTTGAGCGCGTTGCCGTGCCGTCGCCCGAGGACGAAGGGGGCGGCATGGGAGAGAAGCGGTTCCAGCAATTCGTCGTAGTCGTTCAGGTCGTATTCGAGATCGGCGTCCTGGATCATCACGAAGTCGCCGCTGGCTTCCCCGATGCCTCGCCGGACCGCGTGACCCTTCCCGCGAGGCTGGTCCTCGAGCACCAGGGTGACCTCGGGGTGGCCCTGGTACCGGAGAGCGAGGTCTCGCGTGCCATCAGTCGAGTTGCTCTCGACGATGATCACCTCCTTGTCCATGCCGGGCAGTTGCTTCGCGAGGAGAGCGTCCATCAGTTCGGCGAAGGTGTCGGCCTCGTTGAACGCGGGAACGATGATCGAGCAGAGAGGCCGCTCCCTCGGTTCTCGTCGCACCGCGGTGACGATCAGGCTCGAGGATGCCAGCCGGACGCGCCGCCGCCGGAGCGGCGCCGGCAGACTGCCCAGGCCGGCCGCGGTGGCACGGGCGGCCACGCCCGGGGTGCTTGCGGCTCGCGCGCGGACATGCTGCAGGGTGTACAGGCGCCGGTCCGGTTCCGTCCAGACCTGCGCGAAGCCTGCCCGCTCCAGCAGGGACTGGATCGTCATGCGATCGAAGTAGTAGCGGTTTTCCGGCCGCCAGCCGGTCCACTTCGGACCGAGCCAGCGGACAGGTGGGGCGTCGAGCGTGGGCATCACCAGCATCACGACGCCGTCGGGCCGGAGCAGGTGTCGTACACGGGTCAGCGCCATGAGCGGATCGGCGCACTGCTCGATCTGGAACAGGATCACGGCGGCGTCGCAGGAGCCGGGGGCGAGAACCTGCCAGCCAGGTTCGAGCAGGTCCGCGATGGTGACCTGCGAACAAATCGTCCCGCCCGACTGCGTGATGGCGCGCCCGAGCGGGTGGTCGCCCCCGGTCACGAAGAGGATCCGTCCGCCGGAAACACCCCGGGAGCGAAGAGCGGTCAGGTATCCACGCGCGGCGTCGCGCTCGGTGATCTCATCGGTCCACGGCAATCCGGAGTGCCGTGGACCGGAGGTCGCTCCTTCCGCCAACCCCGGAAGCGGCTGCGAAAGCATCAGCAGACTGCAGTTCGTGCATCGATCGAGGGACAACCCGTGGATGCTGAAACCGTAGGTGCGGCGGGTCTCACCGCAGACGGGGCAGGGCACGATGCCGGGGCGGCCGCGCTGGACCAGCCGCGAAACCGGACTTACGCGAAGACCCATGACCGGTCCATCCCCCGTCTTCGTCCGCGGTCTCCAACCCGCCGCCACCGCATGGTGCTCAACGACATTGTCGCCATCCGTGCGTCTCGGAGCACGGCTTTGGCGGCCCCCGCGGGACTGGCGCTGCCTGAGTGCGTGTGTGTTATAGCACAGCTTTCATCCAGAAACATGACCCAGAACCTGCGTCGCCGTATCAGGTCCCGGCGGACCGACTTGGTTCTCCGTGGCTCGGCTTCACCCCCGGCGTTGACGCGGTGAGCGACGGCGAGGGGAGGGCGAATGGTGGGGAGCGGTCCGGATGCCGCGGCGGCCGTCGCCGCAAGCCATGAACCTGGGCCGTGTCGGATGAGGCCGCGCATGGAGGGGTGTTCCCCAGTTTCCCGGCGACGGAGTTGAAATGGGCCGGCCCCACTCATGGCTGCTCCGGTCTGGCGACCACGAGAGCGACGGCCCTGCGGCAATGACCCTTGCGATCCACCGGGATCGCGCTGTGGACGCTGGCCGGACGGCGCCGCCCTCGACCCGGATGGCGCGAACGTGGAACGGGAGGCGGGCGGGGAGATCGTCGAGGAAGGAGGTCGCGACGCCGGGGACCCCGGGGACGGCGGATCGGAAGACGACGTCGATGGCGGTGACCTCGTGGCGCTGCAGGCCGGGCAGGGGGCGAGGTGCATGGCCTCGGGTTGCGAGGGTCCTTCGTGTTGCCTCGCTTGTCGCGTGCCAGCCCGAACCAGATCAAGAGGTTGACAGGAACTGAAAAAGAACATATGATCTACACGCCCGGACCGCAGAAGCGGCACTTGGTAGGGACAAGCACCCGGGAGGTCGGCGCAAGCCGGCTTCCCGGTTGCTTTTTGCCTCCATGCCGGTCCTCGTCCCTGGTCCCTGGCCGGACACGGGCGTGCGTCGCGAGCACCCGGGACGGGACCGTCGCGAGGCCGCGCTTCGGCCGCTCGCGGCATCGTCCGGGTTCTGGCGCTGTTGCCGTGCTGCACCCGGCTGGTTCGTCCCCTGGGCGATGTCTGGTTGGTCGGGGCGGCGGCGCCGGGAGTGGCGGGCGCATTCGTCCGGGTGCGGAGCATCCTGAAACCGAAGCCTGACGCCCACCTCACCGGGGAGATCGCGCGGCGGGTGCGCGATGCCGGATAGACGGCGCATTGACCGGGCTGCCCGCGATTTCATCGACCTGCTCGGGGAGAACTCGGTCCACCGGGCCGGTCCCGGCGCGATCGTCGGTGACGCCCGCGCGGGCCGTGTGGAGATGGTTACGTCCAACCTGTCCGTTGCAGAAGTCGCCGTCACCTCTTGCGATCGGCATCCCGATCCGCGTGGGAATCCGGTACGTCCGGAGCGAACGCCTGGAGGAGGGCAGCCGCTGCGGCCCGGCAACATCCACCCCGTTACGGGGCGCGGTGCACCGCGCTGCACCACGCATCGCCCTGTGAGCAGGGCCATTGCCCAACAGATATGTTGCTGATAACCTGCCGCATCGCCGGAACGGGCCCCACCGGCAGTGGCCCGGCGAACGTCCAGCGCAGCTGTTCCGGCAGGGGCGGCAGGTCTGCGGTGACCGTGGCGATGGACGGGGTGCTTCGACCGGGAGCGTCGGGACGGGAGGACACGTGCGCATCGCCGTCAACGGGGTAGAGCTCTTTTTCGATGTGGAGGGAGCCGGATACGAGCCGGTAGGACCCGATCTGCGGGAGCGCGAGGTGTGCCTCGTGCTGCACGGCGGCCCGGGCATGGACCCGCCGAACGAGTTGCCGAGCACGTTCACCTTGCCGAGACCGAGCGCCATCCGAAGCGCCTCGACATCGTCCGCCATCTGCTCGATGGTGCAGGACTCCAGCGGGACCGGCCTGCTCGACCGGCCCGTGCCCCGGTGATCGATGTAGATGAGTTGCATGTCCTCCGCCAGCGGGGACAGCCAGGGCCGGTAGTAGGTGTGGTCCATGCCCGGGCCGCCGTGCAGCACGAGGCACACCTCGCGCTCCCGCAGATCGGGTCCTACCGGCTCGTATCCGGCTCCCTCCACATCGAA
>JBJTKE010000206.1:0-2577 GCA_046096285.1 Chloroflexota bacterium | reverse complement strand
CGATCCCGCCCGCGGCAACGTCGCCTTCCAGACCCTCGCCCTCGGCCTGCTGCTCGTCGCCATGGGCTTGTGCACCGACTCCACCTACGGACTGCTGGCGGGCTCCGCGGGCGAGATGCTGCGCGGCCGGGCCGGATTCATCAACGCCCAGCGCTGGGTGGCCGGGGCCGTCTTCATCGGCCTCGGCGTGCTCACCGCCCTCACCGGCGCCCACCGCGCCAGGTAGCCGCCGCATGGATCGCCGCTCCCGCCCCGCGTTTGCCGGCAGGCGCATCCTGCTGGTCGCCGGGCTCGCCGTCTTCGCCGCTGGCGCCGGGCAAACCTACGGATTCTCGCCCTTCGTCGAACCGATGCTTGCCGATCTCGGCTTCTCCCGCTCGCTCTTCTCCGCGCTCTACGCCGTGGCCACCCTCCTCTGCGCGGCGAGCCTCCTGCCGGCGGGCAGGCTCGTGGATCGTCTCGGCAGTCGCGTCCTGCTTGCCGCCACCGCGCTCGCGCTGGCCATCGCCCTCTGGCTGAACAGCCGCGCCGCGGGGGCCCTCTCCGCCCTCGTCGGCATCTCGCTGCTCCGCGCCACCGGCGCGGGCATCCTCCCGCTCGCAAGCAGGACCCTGGTTCCGTTCTGGTTCGTCCGCGAACGCGGCCGCGCCTTCAGCATCCTCGGCCTCGCCGGCACCTTCAGCGTGGCCCTGATCCCGGTCTGGCACCAGGCCATGATCGGCGCGGTGGGCTGGCGCGCCGCCTGGCTGGCCGACGCCGCCATCATGCTCCTGCTGGCGCCCTGCATCTGGCTCGCCGTCCGCGACCGCCCCGAGGACCTCGGCCAGTTGCCCGACGGCGACGCCCCGCTCGATGAGCACGCCAGCCGGGCCGCCGCGGCATCCGACACCGGCTACACCCTTGCCGATGCTGCCCGCACCCCCGCGTTCTGGGCAACCGGCCTCGCCTATCTCGCGCCCTCGATGATCCTCACCGGCCTCGCCTTCAACCAGGTCGCCCTGCTCGGCGAGCGCGGCATCCCGGCCTCCTTCGGAGCGCTCACCTTCGCCATCGAGGCCGCCGTCTGCCTGCCGGTCACGCTGGCCACCGGTTGGTTCGTCGACCGCAGGCCCTTTCGCTGGTCGCTGGCCCTCGCTCAGGGCCTCATCGCCCTTGCCATCCTCGTGCTGCTGATCTGGCACTCGCGCCTCGGCGCATCCCTCTACGCCGCCCTGCGCGGCGCATCGGTCGGGCTCTGGCTCGTCTCGGTGGATGTCGCCTGGCCCACCTGGTTCGGCCGCCGCCATGTCGGCGCAATCCGCGGCGCAGGGACCGCCCTCAGCCTTGCCGGCGCCGCGCTGGGTCCGCTTCCCTTCGGCGTGGCCCGTGACGTGACCGGCAGCTACGACCCGGCCCTTGCCGCCCTGCTGATCGTCCCGGTGCTCGCCGCCGCGTGGATGCTCGTCGTCCGCCCCCCGGCGCCCCCGCTGGAGGCGCCGCCCTGACGTGCGACGTTCAGGCGCCGCCCGTGACCTCGCCCGGGGCCGCACCGGGAGCACTGCCCGGCGTCATCGCCAGCAACCGGCGCACGCTCTCCTCGATCCGCGCCTCCGGCAGGTCGCCGGCCTCGACCCGGCCCGCGAGGTGATCGATCAGCTCCGACATCGGCTGCGGCGGGATCGCGTAGAGCAACATGTCAAGTCCCGCCGCCACCGCGAGATCGGCCGCCTCGGTCCCGCTCCACGCCGCCAGCGCGCCCATCCCGAGATCGTCGCTGACGACCACCCCGGAGAACCCGAGATCTTCGCGCAGCACCCGCACCGCCTCCGGCGAGATCGACGCCGGCAATGCATCCCACTGCGGATACGCGAGGTGGCCGAGCATCACCATCGGCGCCCCGGCCCCGATCGCCGCGATGAACGGCAGGGCGTCCGTCGCCAGCCATTCCTCCATCGCCACGTCTACCGTCGGCAGGGCCTCGTGGCTGTCGGTGGATGGCCGCCCGTGACCCGGGAAATGCTTGGCGCAATGAAGCACCGGGGACTCCCCGGCGCCATCCACATAGGCCGCGACGGCCTCGGCCACCAGCGCGGGATCGCCGCCGAAAGCCCGGCCGGTCATGAAACTCCCGGGCGTCCAGGCCACGTCCGCCACCGGCGCGAAGTTGATGTCGAACCCGAACCCGGCGAGGAACTCGCCGCGGGCCCGGGCCAACGCGGCGATCTCGGCCGGCGGCAACTGCCCGAGCGTCGGAGCGTCGGGCGCCGGGTCGCCAGCCAGGCGGGATACGATCCCGCCCTCCTGGTCAACCGTCCGGAATGGCGGCAGCGCGGGGTTCGTCGCCGCGATCGCCGCGTTCAACGCCCGCACCTCCTCATCGGTCCCGATGTTGTTCTGCACCAGCAGCACGCCGCCCGGCCGGTAGTCGGCAAGGAACGCCTCCTCCTCCGCCGACAGCGACACGCCGAGAATCGGCACCGTGAACATCCGGGCCACCTTGTCTCGGATGCTCATGCCGGCGAGGGCGGCGTTCGCCCGCTCCGCCGCGCCGGCGTCCTGCGCCCCTGCCCGCCCCCATCCGCCGCCGCGGAACGCGAG
>JBJTKE010000205.1:0-1645 GCA_046096285.1 Chloroflexota bacterium | reverse complement strand
CTGGTGGGGTCGGGGCTGCCGGTGCAGGGGCTGCTGGCGAACTGCTGCGCGCCGGAGAGCATCGCGGCGGCGATGCCGGCGCTGCTGGCGGCGGGGATGCGCTGGACCGGGGGCTACGCGAACACGTTCGAGCCGGTGCCGGAGGGCTGGTCGCTGACGGACGACGACCCGGCGGCGCGCAGCCTGACCCTGCGGCAGGACCTCGACCCGGCGGCGTACCTGGAGCACGCGCGGGGGTGGCGAGCGGCGGGGGCGACGGTGGTCGGCGGGTGCTGCGGCACGCGGCCGGCGCACATCGCGGCGATCGCCGCGGCGTTTCGGGGGGATTGAGGACCCCCGTCCCAACCCCTCCCCCGCCGCGGCGGTCGGGGGGCTTTCCTGCCCCGAACGTCCCCCATGAACGCGGTACGTGGCAGGCGGCAGGTTCCCGCGGCGGTCCCGGCTACGCCAGCGCGGCCTCCCGGCCGGTGATCGCGAGGTAGGCGCCGGGGTCGGTTGCGCCTTCGGTGTTGAGCAGCAGGACCCGCGTCTCCGGGGTGACGCCGAGGGCGGCGCGGGTGGCGGCGGCGCGCGGGTCGGCGAGCAGGGCGAGGAGACCGCCGAGCCCGGCGGCGCCGGTCTCCCCGGCGACGACGCCGGCGGCGGCGAGGGCGCGCATGGCCTCGCGGGCCCAGTCGTCGTCGATGGCGGCGAAGACGTCGTAGGCGGCCGAGACGACCGGCCAGGCGACCGGGGAGGGCAGGCCGCAGTTGAGCCCGGCCATGATCGAGCGATGGGGTCCGGGCACCTCGGTGGGCTGGCCTGCGGCGGCGGAGGCGAGGATGCAGGCGGCGTCCGCCGGTTCCACGCCGACCAGCCGCGGCTGATGGCGCAGGGCAGGGCGCCGGTAGTGGCGGGCGACGGCGGCGGCGAGCGCGCCGACGCCCATCTGGGCGGCGACGAGGTCCGGGCCGGGTTCGCCGCGGCGGGCGAGGTCGTCGTCCACCTCCCAGAGGATGGTGGCGTAGCCGTCGATCACCCAGCGGGGCACGTCCTCGTAGCCCTCCCAGGAGGTGTCGGCGATGACGAGGCAGCGCGGGCCGGCGTGGGTGGCGGCGAGGGCGACCGCCTCGTCGTAGGTGCCGTCGACGACGGTAACGGTGGCGCCCTCGGAGGCGATGGCGTCCTGGCGGGCCTGGGCCATGTCGATGGGAACGAAGATGTGGGCGTCGAGCCCGAGCAGGCGGGCGATGCGGGCGACGGCGCGGCCGTGGTTGCCGTCGGTGGCCGCGGCGAGGGCGAGCGGGAGGCGGGGAGCGAGGCGGTCCCGCAGGGCGTCCAGGGTGAGCGCCGGATCGAACGCGCCGCCGAGGTGGTCGTGCAGGGCCCGGCAGGCGGCCCACGACGCGCCGAGGATCTTGAAGGCGGGCAGGCCGAGGCGGGAGGAGTCGTCCTTCACCCAGACCCGGCCGACGCCGAGCAGGCGGGCGAGGTCCGGCGCGTCGATGAGCGGGGTCGGGGCGTAGCCGGCGAGTTGGGCGTGGAAGGTGAGCGGCGCGCGATCGGGCGGGGAGCCGGGGACCGGGCCGGCCATGGGGTTGATCAGGACGCGGGCGGCGGGAATCGGCATCGTGGCGAGGTCGGGCATGGCGGGCCTCCGGGAGGG
>JBJTKE010000204.1:0-6063 GCA_046096285.1 Chloroflexota bacterium | reverse complement strand
GACCGATGTGACGCCGGCGAGTTCCGCCGGAGAGGTACCTTTCATGCCCGACGTCGTGACCATCAACGGCAGCCCGGCCTCGCCCTCGCGCTGCGCCGCCACCCTCGACTTCGTGCGCGCCGCGCTGGCGCGCCGGGGGTTGACGTCGGAGGCGATCGACGTCCGCGACATCGACCCGGTCGCGTTGACGCGGGCCAGTTTCGACCACCGGGACCTCCGCGATGCGACCGCGCTGGTGCTCGGCGCCCGGGCCGTGGTGGTCGCGACGCCGGTCTACAAGGCGTCCTACTCCGGCGTGCTCAAGAGCTTCCTCGATCTGCTGCCGATGAGCGCGCTCGAGGGCCGGACGGTGCTGCCGATGACCACGGCGGGATCCCTCGCCCACTGCCTGGCGCTCGACTACGCCCTGAAGCCGGTGCTGGCGGCGCTCGGCGCCCGCCACATCCTGCAGGGCGCCTGCCTGCTCGATGGCGATTTCGCCTACCTCGACGACGGCGCCATCGCGCTCGGCGGACAGACCGGGGAGCGCCTCACCGCCGCCGTCGACCAACTCTGCGCCGCGCTTGGCGCGGGGTCCGTTCGCGAGACCGTGAAGGAGAACGCAGCATGAACCAGGCGCTCGCCCGGCGGACCGCCCGCCGCTCCCTGCTGGCCGGCATCGCCGGGACCGCGATGTCCGGGCTGGCCCTTCGCCTGCCGCGCCGGGCCGCCGCCGAGGGCGGCGAGGTCCGCATCGGTTACCAGAAGGGCTCCGGCATCCTGCTCCAGTTGAAGGCCGACGAGAGCCTCAACCAGAAGTTCGCCGACATCGGCTACACCGTGACCTGGACCGAGTTCACCTCCGGGCCGCCGCTGCTGGAGGCGATGAACGCCGGCAGCATCGACGTCGGCACCACCGGCGCGCCGCCGCCGATCTTCGCGCAGTCGGCGGGCGCGGACCTCGTCTACACCCTCGCCACCGCGCCCTCCCCGACGACGCAGGGCATCATCGTGCCGAAGGATTCCCCGATCCAGACGGCGGCCGATCTCAAGGGCCGGAAGGTGGCGGTCGCCAAGGGGTCCAGCGCGCACGCCCTGCTGGTGCGGGCGCTCCAGTTCGGCGATCTCGCGTGGGGCGACGCCGAGCCAGTCTACCTGCAGCCCGCCGACGCGAAGGCGGCCTTCGAGGGCGGCAGCGTCGAGGCCTGGTCCATCTGGGACCCCTACTACGCCGCCGAGGAACTCGAGAGCGGCGCGAGGACCCTGCTGACCGACGAGACCGTGGGCGCGCCGAACCGCAGCTTCTACCTCGCCTCCCGCGCCTTCGCCACGGACCACACCGCCGCGCTCGACCTGTTCAACGTGGCGATCACCGAGGCGGACGCCTGGGTGGACGCCCACCCGGAGGAGGTCGCGAAGTCGATCGCCGAACAGACCGGCCTGCCGGAGGAGGTCACCCTGAAGGTCGAGAACCGCCGGCTCTACGGCATCGAGCCGATCACGCCGGAGGTGATCGCGGACCAGCAGGCGCTGGCCGACCTGTTCCATGAACTGGCCATCATCCCCGAGAAGATCGACATCGCGGCGGCCGTGCTGGCCCCGTAGCCGGTCCAGGCGGCAAGGCGGCGGCGGCGCGGGTTCGGCCGGCACTGGTTGACGAGCCTCGTCCTCCGGTTTTCTCCCAATACGGTCCGAACCCGCGCCGCCGCTGCCTCCCGCCGCTGTCTCGTGGTCCAGGCAATCCGCGTCCGTCGTCACGCAAGGAGCGCTCATGTCCCGGCACGATGTTCCCAACGTCTTCTGGTTCATCCCCACCCACGGCGACGGCCGCTACCTCGGCAGCGCCGTTGGCGGGCGCGATACGAGCTACCACTACATGCGGCAGGTGGCGCAGGCCGCCGACGACCTGGGCTACGGCGGGGTGCTGATGCCGACCGGCGCGTCCTGCGAGGACGCCTGGCTGGTGGCGGCCAGCATGGCCTCCTGCACCGAGCGGCTGCGCTACCTCGTGGCGGTGCGGCCGGGGCTGATGTCCCCGACCCTCTCGGCCCGGATGACCGCCACCCTCGACCGCATCACCGGCGGCCGGGTGCTGATCAACGTGGTCACCGGCGGCGACCCGGTTGAACTGGCCGGCGACGGCGTGCATCTCTCCCACGACGAGCGGTACGAGGTGACCGACGAGTTCCTCGAGGTCTGGCGGCGGACGCTGGCCGGGGAATCGGTCGATCTCGACGGCAAGCACCTCAGGATCGAGGGAGCGAAGCTGATCATCCCGGGCGTGCAGAAGCCGTACCCGCCGGTCTACTTCGGGGGGTCGTCGCCGGCGGCGATCGAGGTCGCGGCGAGGCACGTCGATCTCTACCTGACCTGGGGAGAGGCGCCGGCCGCGGTCGCGAAAAAGATCGCGACGGTGCGGGAGGCGGCCGCCCGGCACGGCCGGGAGTTGCGCTTCGGCATCCGCCTCCACGTGATCGCCCGCGAGACCGACGAGGAGGCCTGGGCCGACGCCGACCGCCTGATCTCGAAGATCGACGACGCGGCGGTGGAGAAGGCGCAGGCCGTCTTCAAGCGGATGGATTCCGCGGGCCAGGAGGCGATGCGGCAGTTGCAGGGCGGCGGCCGCACCCGCGAGGCGCTGGAGATCTCGCCGAACCTGTGGGCCGGCATTGGGCTGGTGCGCGGCGGCGCGGGCACGGCGCTGGTCGGCTCCGCGGAGACGGTGGAGGAGCGGATGCGCGAGTACATGGATCTCGGCATCGACACCTTCATCTTTTCCGGCTACCCGCACCTGGAGGAGGCCTACCGCTTCGCGGAACTGCTCTTCCCGCGGCTGGGCGTCGGGCAGGACCGGGACGGCGTCTCCACCGTCTTCGGAAACTTCGGCGGCGAGATCGTCGGCCACGTGGAGCGGCCGACCCTGAATCCGGCGGCGGCCAGCGGCACGCGAGCGGCGGGGTAGGCGGAGATGACGACGACCCCCTTCGCGCTCAAGGCGCGGCTGCTGCCCTGGCTGGTTCCCTTCGCGATCATCGCGGGCTGGCAGGTGCTGGCCTCGGCCGGGATCATCTCGGACCGGGTGCTGCCCGCCCCGGCCGAGGTCGGCACGGCGGCGGTGGACCTGGCGACCAATGGCAGGCTGCTGGAGGACATCGCGGTGAGCGCCCGGCGGGCGGCCCTCGGGTTCCTGATCGGCGGGACCATCGGCTTCGTGCTCGGGCTGGTCAACGGCGCGATCCCGCTGAGCGGCACGCTGTTCGACAGTTCGATGCAGATGCTGCGGACGATCCCGCACCTCGCGCTGATCCCGCTGGTGATCCTGTGGTTCGGCATCGGCGAGACCTCCCGCATCTTCCTGGTGGCGCTCGGGGTGGTCTTCCCGGTCTACCTCAACACCTATCACGGGGTGCGGAACGTCGACCCCGGCCTGCTGGAGATGGCGGAAAACTACGGAGTCTCCCGGACCGATCTCTTCCTGCGGGTGATCCTGCCCGGCGCGCTGCCCTCGATCCTGGTGGGCGTGCGCTACGGGCTCGGGATCATGTGGCTGACGCTGATCGTGGCCGAGACCATCGCGGCGAACTCCGGCATCGGCTACGTGACGATGAACGCCCGCGAGTTCCTGCAGACCGACGTGCTGGTCTTCGGCATCCTCCTCTACGCCCTGCTGGGCAAGCTGGCCGACGTGGCGGCGCGGGCGCTGGAAGGGCGCCTGCTGGCCTGGAACCCGGCCTACGCGGGAGCGGCATGATGGGATTCGACGTTTTCGAGCCGGGCAGTTTCGGGACCCGCGCGCTCTTCGCCCCGGAGGCGGAGGCCGGGACGCTCTCCGCCCGGGAGCGCGATCCGGGCGGCGTCGCGGCCTCCCTGAGCGGGGTCGCCAAGGCCTTCGGGCAGCGGGGGGTGCTCCGCTCGCTGGACCTGCAGGTCGCGCCGGGGGAGTTCGTGGCCATCGTCGGGCGCAGCGGCTGCGGCAAGTCGACCGTCCTGCGGCTGCTCTCCGGGCTGGAGCGGGCGGACGCCGGCGAGATGCTGATCGACGGCCAGCCGCCGTTCTCCGGCAACCCGCTCGTCCGCATGATGTTCCAGGACGCCCGCCTGCTGCCCTGGCGGCGGGTTGGCGACAACGTGGCCCTCGGGTTGCCGCCGCAGCGGCTGGCGCTGGCCCGCGAGGCGCTCGGCGAGGTCGGGCTGGCGGACCGCGCCGGGGAGTGGCCGCGGGTCCTCTCCGGCGGGCAGCGGCAGCGGGTGGCGCTGGCCCGCGCGCTGGCGGCCCGGCCCCGGCTCTTGCTGCTGGACGAACCGCTCGGCGCGCTCGATGCGCTGACCCGGATCGAGATGCAGGCGCTGATCGAGCGCATCTGGCTCGATCACCGGGTGACCGCCCTGCTGGTCACGCACGACGTGGCCGAGGCGGTGGCGCTGGCGGACCGGATCATCGTGCTGGATGCGGGGCGGGTGGCGCATGACGTGCCGGTCGGCCTGCCGCGGCCCCGGCCGCGCACCTCGCGGGAGTTCGCCGCGCTCGAGGCCGAGGTGCTGGCCCGGGTGCTTGGCGAGCCGCACGGGGAGCCTGGCGGCCAGCTGGCGCTCGCGCGGTCGGCCTGACCGCGGCAAGTCGTCGTCACTCCGGGCGCGGCGGGAGGTTCCCGAGCGCGCCGGGAAACGCGGGGGATCGACCGCCGCGCCCGGGGTGACGACCGCAAGGACCGGCGGCGGCGAAACGCCCGCCCGCCGGAGCGAACCGATCGAGACGAAGGCGCATCGCCGCGGCAGGAGGCGCGGCCCGGGACCATCATCGAAGGAAAGTCGAGTAGAACGAGCGACAAACAGGACAAATTGTCGCGCCCGTTCCCGACCCGACGTTTGCACCAGGGGCGCAGCCCCGGAGGACACCGAACGATGAACGACGCCATTTTCTCCCGCGGCCGGCACTCCCGCCGCACCGTCCTGCAGGCCGCGGCCGCGCTCGGCCTGATCTCCCTGCCCGGCGTGGCCGCCCCGGGCCGCGCCTTCGCCCAGGATGACCCGTGGGCCGGCGAACCGGACCTTGCGAAGGCCGCCGAGCAGGCGAAGGACTTCCAGACCTACGGCATGCCCGACGACTGGGCGAACTACGGCGGCGTCCTCGCGGCCTTCGCCGAGAAGTACGGCTTCGAGATCAACCGCACCGACACCGACATGACCTCCATGGAGGAGATCACCAAGTACGACGCCGAGAAGGACAACCCGGTCGCCGTCTCCTCCGACATCGGCCTCATCTACGGCCCGATCGCCGAGGCGCGGGGCGTCGTTCCTGCCTACCTGCCGCCGTCCGCGGAGAAATTGCCGGTCGGGTTGAAGGCCACGACCGGCGGCTGGGTGGCGACCTTCACCGGGGTGCCCAGCATCATCATCAACACCGATGTGATCCCGACCGTGCCGCAGACGTGGGAAGACCTGCTGAAGCCGGAGTACACCGGCAAGATCGGCATGCGCGACCCGCGCACCGCCGGCGAGGGCGCGAACGCCTTCTTCGCCTGGTCCTACGCGAACGGCGGCAGCGAGGACGACCTCGGCCCGGGCATCGAGTTCGCGAAGAAACTGGCTCCCCAGTTCGCCGCCCAGGAGGGCAACGCCCAGACGGTCGAGAAGGGCGAGATCCCGATCCTCATCAAGTACGACTTCAACGCCCTGGCCATCCAGAGCCAGTTGAAGGAGAAGGGGATCAACGCCGAGGTGGTCATTCCCGGCGTGTCCATCTACGCCCCCTCCGCGCTGATGATCAACCGGTACCACACCGAAAAGGCCGACCTGGCGAAGTTGCTGATCGATTTCGTCCTCTCCGACGAGGCGCAGACGGCCTTCGCCGAGTTCGGCGCCCGCCCGATCCGCTACGTCCTCGGCGATCTCGAACTGCCCGATGCCGCCAAGGCCAAGTGGCTGCCGGACGAGCAGTACGCCAACGTCAAGCAGGTGGCGGACTGGTCGAAGATCGACGCCGACAAGATCGCGGCGACGTGGGACGAAGAGGTTCTCGGTGCCTGACGCGGCTTCCCGCGCCGCTTCGCTCCCGAGGGAGGAGGGCCGCGCCATTCCGGCGCG
>JBJTKE010000203.1:0-2692 GCA_046096285.1 Chloroflexota bacterium | reverse complement strand
AATCTCGTCGTAGGCCTCATCGAGCAACGGGTACACGAGCTCGTTGGTCCACAGGTTCTTCGTTTGTTCGGGTCCGAAGGTGATGTCGCGCATCAGCAGCACGAGCCGGGAGGCCGGGCGGGCCGACTTCAGCCAGCCGATGGCGCGGGACAACTCGCGGAACAATCCGGCAGGCGCGTGGTCGACCACGAGGAGATCGGGCGCAAACGCCTGGACAGCCGACAGCGCAATCATCTCGCGCAGGTAAACGACCGCGCGTTCCGGACCCGGCGGCGAGGCGGGGTCGGGAAGATCCTGGTAGAGGTCGCGCTGGGGCATGGAGGGTAGTTTGACGAAGTCCATGCTGGGGGGCATTGAAAACGATCCCGCCTGCGCGGATCCGGTAAGCAGGAGCAATGAGTCGCCGGGGCGGCGCCGGGCGTAGGCGGCGCCGATGCCAAGCGTGATGCGCAGGTGGCCGAGGCCGGTGCCGTCGTGGCTGTAGATCATCACCCGGCGGCGTGGCGTGACCTGCGCCGCCTGCGGTTCGGCGGCGGCGCTCTGAGGCGAGGCGTTGATGGTTCCGCGCTCCCGTGCTCGTGGCGGCGGGCCGAGCGCCCGCGGCGTTGGGGGTCAGGATACTCGCCCGCGCGGGGAGGGCCAAGTCCGGCACAAAAACAGCGAGGGACCGAAGTCCCTCGCTGCAACCCTCTTGAGAGTGTGGGCGGACAACCGCCCGGATAACGCGCCTCAGCTGACGAAGGCGACGTTGTAGTCGCCGCCGGAAGCATCCGCGATCGCGGTGCCACCGTTGGCGGAGACGCCGAGGTTGGTGCCGTTGGCGATCGAGCCACCGTCAACCATCACGCCGCCCATGGTGTCGCCAACGCCGATGGCGCTGCCGACGTTGCCGCCGCTGTTGACGTCGCCGAGCGCAACCGCGCCGCCGTTCGCACCAGCGTTGGCGGAACCGCCGTTGCCGGACGAAGCAGTCTCAATGTCCTGCCCGAAAACGAACTCGCTCATGACTTCCCTCCCAGGAACCCACCAGGCATTTCAGCCCTACCCAACGATGAGGCGCTACACCGTCGTGACTCTGCCGGAAGGCTTCGTCCATAGCGGCCCCACGCGAAAGGTATCACCGGGTTGGAGTTCTGTCAACAGGGTACTACGTCCTGTTCGTATTCCCGGATTCATCTGGCCCCGGCAACTCCGCAAACGGCGCCTCCCCGGACCGCAGGTGCGCCCGCAGCGCCTCGCAGCCGGCCAGGATGTTCGCGTGCAGTTCGGGGTCGCGTTCGGCCAGGCCGGATTCGGCGAGTTCGTCCTCGTCGCGCAGGATCTCCCGGCCGTCGGGCAGCAGGATGACGTCGAGGTAGAGATCGTGCCAGGCGAGCGTGGGCGGCGTCGACGCCGCATCGTGACGGACGGGGTAGGTGACGTTGGCGTATGCCCCGCGGTAGCGGCCTTCGGGGGAGTAGACGGCGAACACGTTGTACCAGTGCTCCCGCGAGAACCATTCGAGCAGCGTGTCTCCTGGTTCGAACACCAGCCCGTCAACGTCGATCCGGCGGAAGGTCCAGCGGGCCTCGACGCAAATCCAGGGTCCAGCACCTCGGCTGGCCACCACGGTCGCCGGGTACTCAGTGACCTCGACGCCCTCCGGCGAGACCTTGACGATACGAACGGGGGCGCCGTCCTCGGTCGTTGGCCAGTGCTCGCTGAACATCCGCCGCTCCACTCCACCATCGCCGCGCTCCGCCTGCGCGGCGCGCAGGCAAACCCTGATCGTGGCACGGCGCGCGGCCTGCGGCAAGCGGCCATACTTGGCCGCTCCGGTTTGGGCAGGAGGCACGGGATGCGGGTGCTGGTGGCGGCGCTCGGTTCGATTGGCGATCTGAACCCCCACCTGGCTGTCGCGGCCGCGCTCGCGGACCGCGGCCACGAGGTGACGGTCGCCTCGTCTCTTGCCTACCGCGAGCGGGTAGAGCGGCTGGGTATCCGGTTCGTGGCGATCCCGCCGGACGTGCCGGACTGGAGCCAGGCTCCCGGGTTGGTCAGCCGCATGATGGATGCCCGGTTCGGTACGGGCAGGTTGTTGAAGGAACTGGTGCTGCCGGCGTTGCGGGCCGGCTACTTCGCCATCGAGCCGGAAGTTGCCTCCGCCGACGCGGTGATCACGGGTCTGCTCGTGTTTCCCGCCCGGCTCGCGGCAGAGCGTCTCGGCCGCCCGTGGTGTTCGACTGCCCTCCAGCCCTCGGTGATGTTCTCGCCCGATGACCCGTCCGTGCTGGCCGGACTGCCCGGCGCCACGGCCTTCGCCCGGCTTCCCGCCGCGTTTCAGCGCGGGGCGCTTGCCGCGGCCGGATGGCACAGCGGCCGCTGGATGGTCCCGCTGGAGCGTTTCCGCCGCGACCGTGGCCTGGGGCCGCCATCCGGGCACCCCCTGCTGCGCGGCCAGCACTCGCCACTGCGATCGCTGGCCCTGTTTTCGCCAGTGTTCGCGCCGCGCCGCCCGGGCTGGCCGTCGCCGGTCGAGGTGTGCGGCTTCCCGTTCGATCCGCGCATCGACGGTTCGGGCCTGCCGGACGGGCTCGCCGGCTGCCGGGCTGCCGGCCCGCCGCCGCTGGTGTTCACCCTGGGTTCGGCGGCAAGGGGAGCCACGGCTCAAGCCAGACTCCATCGTCACCGGACGCCAGCCCGGGCGAGTCAG
>JBJTKE010000202.1:0-4619 GCA_046096285.1 Chloroflexota bacterium | reverse complement strand
CCCGCTCCCTGTGCGAGGGAAGGGGCTTTTCGTGGCGCAGAAGGCGGGAGGGGTTGTTCCGGGCATCGCCGGCGGGATCCGCCGGGGGCCGGAGGCGGCCGGTTCGGAAGAGGTCCGGGGATGAGCGCAGGGGCGCGGGCCGGGCGGCGGCGGGAGCGCATCGGGGCGCCCGGCCGCCGCACCCGGTCATCCGGCGGGGCGGCTTCCGGCCGTCTACCCGAGCACCCGCGCCAGATCCCCGATCAGGTCCTCCGGGTCCTCGAGCCCGATGGAGACGCGGAACACGCCGTCGCCGGCGAAGGCGAGGAAGCGGGCCCGGCCGGCCTCGTCGAAGTGGAAGCTGTCGGCGTCGAGCATCTCCGCGCCGAGGTAGACGATCAGCGAGCGCTGGTGCCCGAGCGAGACGGCGTAATGGAAGACCTCGAGGCGCCGCGCCATCCGCTGGGCGAGGGCGGGGCCATCCACCACGGTGAAGGCGAGCATCCCGGAGAAATTGCGCATCTGCCGCCGGGCGAGATCGTGCTGGGGGTGGGAGGGCAGGCCCGGGTAGAGGACCTTCGTCACCGCCGGATGGCCCTCGAGGAACTCCGCCACCCGGCGCGCGCCCGTCTCGTGGGCGGTCATGCGGAGCGGCAGCGTGTCCATGCCGCGGGCGATCAGCCACGCCTCGAACGGGCTGAGGACGCCGCCCTCGTGGACGCGGGCGTCCGCCCGCAGGGCCTGCACCCGCTCGGCGTCGCCGGAGACGGAGCCGCCCATGGCGTCGCCGTGGCCGTTGAAGTACTTGGTGAGGGAGTGGATCACCCAGTCCGCGCCGAAGTCGAGCGGGCGGGTGGCGAGCGGGGTGGCCCAGGTGGAATCGACCACCAGTTCGGCGCCGCCCGCATGGGCGATCGCCGCGATCGCCGCGATGTCCGAGAGCTTGAGGATCGGGTTGGCCGGGGTTTCCAGCCAGACCAGCTTCGTCGCCGGGCGCATGGCGGCGGCGACATTGGCCGGGTCGGAGGCATCGACCCGCGAGACGGCGACGCCGAACTTCGGGAGCGTGTCGTGGGCGAACTCGCTGACCCCGACGTAGCAGACATCGGCCATCACGACGTGATCGCCCGCCGCGAGCCGGTGCAGCAGCAGCGCGCTGGCGGCCGCCATGCCGCTGCCGAAGACGGCGGTGTCCCCCGCGCCCTCCGCCGCCGAGACCTTCTGCTCGAGCAGCCGCACGGTCGGGTTGGTGTGGCGGGCGTAGAGCCAGCCGCCGTCGGCCTTGGCGCTGGCCTCCAGCCAGTTGCCGCCGGGGGTGGTGTAGGCATCCACGTAGTCCGGCGCCAGCACATAGGTGGAGGAGGGGACGATGGGCGGGGCGGACGGCCCGTTGCCATGCTCCGCCGGCCGTCCGGCGTGGATGATCCGGGTGCGCTCGCCGGTCCGGTGGGTTGGTTGATCGCTCACGCTGTCGCTCCTCGCTGACCCGGACCCCGTGCGGCCGGCAGCCGGTACTGTGCAGGAACGCCCCGCGCCGCGCAAACCGGCGGATTGGCACGAAGCTGCAATGGCGCGATGGGCGGGAATGTCGCGGCTGATGCGCGGCCCGGCGCAGGATCGGGAGGGAAATGGGGCGGATCGCCGTCGTGCATCCGGGGCGCCGGATGGGAAAGGGTCCACACCGACCATGAGCGGGTATCGACTGACGCGAACCGGGACCTGGGCGCTGACCGCGGCCGCGGCCGTGCTCTACCTCGTCTTCTGCTGGCTCTTCGCCGACGGCCTGCTGGCCGGGGCAGGCGAGCCGGTGGAGTGGTACAGCAGCCCGGTCCTCACCTGGCTGCTCTTTCTCGCGATCGTTGCCGCCGGGGCGTGGCAGGCGCGGAATCTGCCCGCCGACGGCCTCGCCCTCGCGCTGCCCCACGACGGCCTCACGCCCGGCCAGACCGACGACCCCCGCTGGTGGCGGCTGCTGACCGGCAACGTGCACTGGTCGCTGATGTGGCTTCCCTTCCGCTTCTTCGTCGGGCGCGACTGGTTCAGCCACGGCATGGACAAGGTGACCAACCCGGCGTGGATGGACGGCAGCGGCAAGGCGCTGGCGGGCTACTGGACCAACGCGGTGAAGATCCCGGAGGAAGGCCGTCCGCCGATCACCTACGACTGGTTCCGCAACTTCCTCCAGTACATGCTCGACCAGAACTGGGCGCCGTGGTTCTCGAAGGTGATCGTCTACGGCGAGATGCTGGTCGGGTTGGGGATTCTCGTTGGCGCGTTGGTCGGCCTCGCGGCCTTCTTCGGCACAGTGCTCAATCTCAATTTCGGGCTGGCCGGCACCGCCAGCACCAACCCCATCCTGTTCGGCCTGAGCGTGCTGCTGGTGCTCGGCTGGCGGGTGGCGGGCTGGTGGGGACTGGACCGCCTGCTGCTGCCGCTGTTCGGCATCCGCCCCAACCCCGACACGGCGGGCCGCGTGATCGCCGCCGCCGAAACCGCGCTGGCCGGCAGGCGGGAGTGACCGGGCGGGAGCGGAGGGCCTGGCATCCACGCTCGCGCAGTCATGCGCTCCCTGCTCGCGATGGCGCGGGCGCGCCCCGGGGGTCCGCATACCCGGAGTCGTGAATCTCCGGCCCGGTCCGGGCATCTGCCCTCGCCCCAAACCCCTTCACACCCGGACAGGCTTGAACCTCCGCACCGGCGCGGCGATCTGCTCCCACCCCAACCCTGCTCCCTGTGCGAGGGAGCGGGGCTTCCCGGTGCGGCAGAGGCGACAGGCGGCGATTCCGCGCAGGGCGGGCATGCGTTGGGCGGGGTTGGAGCCGGCCGATTCCGAACCTGTCCGGGGACGGCCCGGAGGCCTCGCCGGGCGGCCGGTGCGCCGTCGTTTGCGCCGCCATTTCCGCCGCGCGCCGGGGCGGCCTGACGGAGCGCGCCGCCTGCCGCTATCCTTCACCGTCGACGTTTCCCGCCGTCGCCCGCCAATCGACCGCACGGCCGTTTCGGAAAGGACGCTCCATGCCCGCGATCACCGGGCTCGCCATCGCGCCGATGGGCAAGCAGGTGACCCACGTGCTCGCCTCGAAGGTGGAGACCCCCGTCGCGGGCGGCTCCTCCCCCGGGCCGGTGATCGAGGTCCGCGGCTGGTGCCTTGGCAAGGGCCGCGCCATTCATGCCGTGCAGGCGGTCGCCGACGGGCGGGTGCTGGCCCAGTCGCCGGTGGCGATCCCGACGCCGGCCCTCGCCGAGCGGTTCGGGGCGGCCGGCGACTTCGCCGCCACCGCCGGGTTCGCCTTCGAGGTGGACACCCTCGGATTGGAACCCGCCTTCGACATCCGGCTGCGGGCCATCATCGACGGGGCGCCGGTCGCCCGCATCGCCGCCATCCGCGGGGCGCGGCGGCCGATCCGCCCGGGGTATGACCCCCGCCTGCAGGCGTTGCTGCTGACCAGCATCGGGCGCACCGGGTCCACCCTGCTGATGCGGATGCTCGCCGCCCATCCCGGGATCGTCGCCTACCGCGCCCATCCCTACGAAACCCGCGCCGCCAAGTACTGGCTCCACCTGCTCAAGACCCTCTCCCGCCCCGCCGACCCGGGCAAGCGGATCGGCAGCCCCAACGAGTTCCACCTCGACCCCATCGCCGCCGGCATCCCCCTGCTCGCCGCCGCCGACGCCGACTATCCCGCCGCCGCCGACTGGGCGCGCACCGCCTACCTGGACGACCTCGGGAGCTTCGCCCTGCACTCCATCGACGAGTGGTATGGCAGGATCGCGGCAGCCCAGCAGCAGGAGGCGCCCCGGTTCTGGGTCGAAAAGACCTTCCCCGACGAGTATGCGGGCCTCGCCCGCGAGCTGTACCCCGCTGGCAAGGAACTGATCCTCGTCCGCGACTTCCGCGACATGTGGACCAGCATGAAGGCCTACAACGAGCGCAAGGGCTTCGGCGACTTCGGCCGGGAGCGGGCGGGATCCGACGAGCAGTGGCTGTACGACGTCCGCGCCGGCGCGATCCAGTTGGTGGAGGCCACCCGCAAGCGGGGGGGAGCCGCCCGCGTCGTCCGGTACGAACACCTCGTCTCCGAGCCCGAGGCCGCGCTCGCCGGGGTGCTCGACTACCTCGGCCTCGACGCCTCGCAGGCGTCGGTCGACGCGATGATCGCCGCCGGGGCGGTGGACATCGCCGACCACCGCACCGCGGAATCCCCCGCGGCCAGCATCGGCCGCTGGCAGCGCGACCTGACCGGCGCCGAGCAGACCCTCGCCAACGCCGCCTTCGAGGACGTGCTGGCCGCCTTCGGCTACGGGACCGGCTGACGGCCCGCGCCGCGGCCAGCGGAGGAGCGCCCCGGTGTACGACCGCATTGTCGTGGCCCTCGACGGCTCCGCCCGCGGCGAGCGCGTGCTGGAGCAGGCGGCGGTGCTGGCCGAGCGCCTCGCCACGCCGCTGCACCTCGTCCGCGTCGCGGATCTGGCGTGGCTGCGGATGGGGCAGGGCGGGGGGCCGTCCCGCCTCGCGGAGGTGAGCGCGGAACTGGCCGCGGAGCGGCATCAGGCCGACGCCTACCTGTCGGCGCTGGCGGAAGGGCTGCGCGAGCGCCACCGCGGGCGCGGGCTGGCGGTGACGACCGAAACCCGGGCCG
>JBJTKE010000201.1:0-3409 GCA_046096285.1 Chloroflexota bacterium | reverse complement strand
GCCGCCAGCGGCCCCGGCGGCCCCGGCCGATCCGTCCGCGGTCAGGCCGCAGGAATGGGTGCAGCCAGCCATGAAGCTCGGGTGGATCACCGGCACCCGGGGGCCCGGCCCCCAGACCGGCGCAACCCGGGAGATCGTGGTCTCCATCTCGCAGCAGTCGCTCTGGGCCTACGAGAACGGCGAACTGATCGCCTCCACCTTCGTCAGCACCGGGACCGCCGACCTGCCGGAGACGGTGACGCCCCTCGGGCAGCACGTGGTGCTGTCCAAGTACGAGAAGCAGACCATGCAGGGCGTCATCGGCGGCGAGGCCTACAAGGTGCCCGACGTGCCGGACATCCTGTATTTCGACAACCTGGGCAACGCCTTGCACGGGGCCTACTGGCACAACGAGTTTGGCGCACCGCGGAGTCACGGCTGCGTGAACCTGCCGCTCGACATCGCCGCGTGGCTCTATGACTGGACCCCGATCGGGACCCCGGTCACCGTCGTGCCCTGACCGGCCTCCGCAGGCGCGCCAGCCCGGACCGACGTCACCTGCGTTCGGAGTCCCATTCAGTCCAGCCGAATCCGGCGTTTGCGGCTCGCATCCCGTCCGCTGGCGGCGTGTCCCCCGCCTGACTTTCCCCGGCGCTTCGTTCATGCGACACGTTCGGCCGCGATCCCCGGCCTGATTCGAAACGGGTCACTCGCGAGCAAGGAAATGTTCACCGGATGTCATGGTCAGCAACGTTTTCTACGCTGAATCTGCTTGCAATCCACAACCACCGAGTACATGAATCGAGCCCTTCCGGGCGGGTCTCCTCTGGGACTCGCGCTCCGGAACGGTGGCCTCTTCCCTCCAGCATCGAGCTCCGAGGATCGCGTTCCGCACGGAGTTGCTGGAAAGAAAGTATAGTCACCGGGGGACATTTTGTTGGGCAATGGCACATATGACACGGGAGATGGACCATGAACTGCCGCGGTCGCAGTCAAAGACGCGTTGTCTGGGCTCTTGTCCTCCTCGCGATTCTCGCTGCTCCGGTTGCCCATCTCGGGCTTCGGGCCGGCGCGCAGGAGTCCACTCCCGTTCCGGGAGCGCAAACCTGGAACGTGCTCGTCAACAACGTCAGCCCCGACGGCGAGCATTGGAGCTTCAATTCGTTCTATCCGGATCACCTGAAGGTGCATCCCGGCGATACGATCCACTTCACGCTGGCAAGCAACCCCGAGGCGATGCACACCGTTCACATGCTGGCGCTCGGCATGACCCCCATGGAGTTCTACCAGGGCTTCTCGGGCGGATTTGTGCAGCCGAACCTGGCGAAGCCCGGTGAGTGGCAACGCACCTACTTCGGGTACCAGGGCAATCCCCCGTGTGGCCGCGAAGATCAGCCGCCCTGCGTGTTCATCGACATCACCGACGACATCAGCTTCGGCATCGCCTCCCCGGTGCTCGTCAACCCGCGCGACGGCGCGGGCGTGGGCAACACGTCGTACACCATCACCGTGGACGCCGCCGTTCGTCCTGGTCCCTACTACCTCATGAGCGACGTGAACGGTCCGACGATGATCGGCCGGATCGACGTGGTCCCGTTCGACCAACCGGTCCAGTCCGCCAGCGACCTCGAGGCCGCCGCCGCGCGACAGTACGAGGCCGATCTGGTCTGGTTGGCTGGCCACGAACGGATCGACTACCCCGCGGAATCCTCGAACCCGGACGGCAACAAGACCTGGCAGGTCGCCGCGGGGAGCGGCGGCCGGTCCGTGGCCCCGGATGCCGGAGGCACAGGCAAGAACAATGGCGGGCAGAAGTCCGCCGAAGCAAAGATGTGGCTCTCGATCAATGAGTTCGCGCCATCGCAGATGGTCATCATCGCTGGCGACACCGTCACGTGGACCAACACCGCCTCCGGCGCGGCGCCGCACACCGTCACCGGGTTCGGCAGCGAATCCGCCGCCCTGCCGATGGACCTGAGCCCGTTTCAGCCGGGGTGCCTGACCAGCGACGGCGAACTGCTCACGCCGGAGCCCGGGAGCTTCCAGTTCGACATCTGGAACACCTGCCCGGGCATGGAGGTGGACAACCTCACCGAAGCCAGCATGCCCTCCGAGCCGACCGGTTCCCCGTATCTGGATGGTGGCCGCACCTCCGGCATCCTGCTCAACCAGGCGTACCTCGACTCGCCCATTGGCGCAGGGCTACCCTTCTCCAGCAGCTACAGCGTCACGTTCCCGAACCCCGGGACCTACACGTATGCGTGCGCCATTCATCCCGGCATGAACGGCACCATCGTGGTCATCCCGAAGCCGCGCCCGCGCTGACCGGAGCAACCACCGGTCGCACCGCACGCCAGCAATCCGGGGCAGATGCTTTTGACGCGACGACAAGGAGATCCCGACATGGACCGATCCCCAGACACCCGCGGCGCGTTGCGCCCGGACCGATCTCCGGGTGGGCGCGCGATGAGGTTCCCGATCGGGCGCCGCGGCTTCGCCAAACTCGCTGCCGGGTCCGGAGTCGTCGCCTTTGGAGCGGCGGGGCGGGGGCTCCTCCTGCCGTGGTTCGACTTCGCGCGCGCCGCATCGGCTCAGGAACTCGTCGAGCCGGAAATCCGCACCAGCACCGACGGACTCCTCGACACCACCCTCACCTGCAGCGTGAAGGACGTGCAGGTTGCGGGCCGCCCGTCGCTCATGTCGGTCTACGAGGGCTCATCCCCCGGACCCACGCTTCGCGTGAAGCCCGGAGAGCGGCTGCGAATCAACCTGATCAACAGGCTTGGCAGCCATCCCGAGGGTCTTTCACCGGAAAGCCCGTTCATCTGCTCACCGGTTTCCCCGACCGGCCACGCCCTCGGTGAACACGGATCGACGTGCGACACCAACCTCCACCTCCACGGGATGCACGTCTCGCCGGAGGGCAACAGCGACAACATCTTCATGTCCATCAGGGACGGGGAGAGCTTCCAGTACGAGTACGACATTCCCGCCAACCATCCGGGCGGCCTCTACTGGTACCACCCGCACCGGCACGGCACGGTGTCCAACCAGGTCTTCACGGGACTGGCCGGTCCGCTCATCATCGAGGGCGACATCGATGCCGTTCCCGGTATTGCCGGCGTTCCGGAGCGCTTGCTCGTCCTGCAGGCGACCCAGTTCACCCCGGATGGGAAAAGCGCTCAGGGCAACGCGACCGGGCTCGGCAGCACGGACAACGGAGCGACCCAGCTCAAGAAGTACGTCCGCCTCGTCAACGGTCAACTCAACCCGACCATGACGCTCCGCCCGGGCGAAACGCAACGCTGGCGAATCCTCAATGCGGCGGCCAACGTCACCTACTGCGTGCAACTGGACGGCCACAAGCTTCACCAGATTTCGAAGGACGGCAATGCGCTGAACGAAACATGGGCGCGGGATTCCATCGTGC
>JBJTKE010000200.1:0-11305 GCA_046096285.1 Chloroflexota bacterium | reverse complement strand
CGCCCGCCGGGGGGGCCCCTGGCGCCCCCGCGCGGGGGGGCGCCCGGCGCGGCCCCCGCCCCCCCCGCCCCCCCGCCGCACCGGCTAGACGTCGTCGCGCCAGCTTTCGTAGAGCCGGTAGTTCCCGGTCGGCAGGATGTGGAAGTTCTTCACGTAGGTCTGGGTCGCCGTCCGCCCGGTGGGGTAGTAGAGGAAGATCATCGGGGCGTCGTCGAGGTGGAGCGCCTGGATCTTGTTGTACATCTCTTGCCGTTTGGCCGGGTCGAGCTCGACCTGGGCGTCCCGGATCAACTGGTCGACCTCCTCGTTCTTGTAGGAGGTCCACACCGCGTCGGTGCCGCCGTCGCTCAGGACCGCGAACGCGGCCAGTTCGTCGGGGTCGATGATGTCCGTCGTGTAGTAGGTCTTGGCGGCGTCGAAGTCCTTGGCCACCGTGACCCGCTCGGTCCAGATGCCCGGTTCGAGCTGGGTGATCGTCACGTCGCCGCCGATCGCCGCGACCTGCGCCGCCACCAGCTGGCACACCTGCGAGGCCACCGGGTCGCCGGTGGTGATGATGATCTCGAACCCGAAGCCGTCCTTGTGCCCGGACTCGGCGATCAGGGCCTTCGCCTTCTCGAGGTCGAACGGGTAGCCCGGGGAGTTGGGATCATTGCCCGGCATCTTCGGCAGGAAGCTCGTTGCCGGCGTGCCGGCCCCGAACAGCACGTTCTGGATGATCGCGTCCTTGTCCACCGCGTGGTTGATGGCTTGCCGCACCTTCCGGTCGTCGAGCGGGGCGCGGGTGACGTTGAGCCCGATGTAGTCGAAGCGGGCCACGGCGTCCTGCAGCACCACGACGTCGGGGTTGGCCCGCAGCGGCTCGAGCTGGTTGAAGGGCACGTCGGTCACGATGTCGAGATCGCCCGACTGGAACTGCAGCATCCGGGCGTTGGCGTCGGTCAGCACCTCGAACACCAGTTCGTCGAGATAGGGCTTGGGCGCGTCCCAGTACGACGGATTCTTCTTCAGCGTGATACGCGCGCCCTTTTCCCAGGCGTCGAACATGAACGGCCCGGTGCCGATCGGCGCCTGCCAGAGGTCCTCGCCCTGCGCCTCGAAGGCCGCCTTCGGGTAGATCGATGCCCCGAACAGCGCCATGTCCGCCTCGAATGGCACCCAGATCTGCTTCAGCTTCGCGGTCAGGGTGGTGGCGTCCGTCGCCTCGAAGGTCTCCACCGCGGAGAAGATGAACGCCCAGGAGGACGCCTCGTCGAACGCGGCCCGGTTCAGGCAGAACGCCGCGTCTTCGGCGGTGCACGGCGTGCCGTCGTGGAAGGCGGTTTCCCGTAGCGTGAAGGTGTAGGCGAGGCCGTCCTCGCTCCTGGTCCATTCGGTGGCCAGGCCCGGTTCCAGGGAGAGTCCGTCCGGCCCGACCCGGATCAACTGGTCGTAGATCAGCAGCATCGTCCAGATCGACATGTTGTCGAAGACCGGGATCGGGTCGAAGCTCGACACGTCGTCGTCGGCCAGGCTCATGCTGACCGTGCCGCCCATCTTCGGCTCGCCGTCCTGCGCCGCGGCTGGGGCCGCCGCCAGGAAGGGCGCCCGCCCGCTCGCCGCCGTCGCCAGCGCCGCGGCGCCGAGCGCGCTCCCCTGAAGGAAGCGCCGCCGAGACAGCGCCCACTGCCGCCATTGCGCGGCGGCCACCGCGGCATCCGGAATGGGAACGTTTGCACCTTCCTGCGCGGTCATCGTCCAGTCTCCTCGCTGCAACTTCGCCCCGCCTCGCGCGGGACGGGCTCCACCAGTCGCCGCCAGCGGACAGCCTCCGGGCCGGCCCGGCGACGCCGCCGGATGCGGCAGCCTAGCAGCCCCATTTGCATGCCGCAATCCGTATGCGAAAGTGCCGCGGCGCGCCCGGTCCCTCCGGCCCGCGCGGGCCGCGAGGATGAGCGTTCGCCACCAGGGAGGGTGCCATGCCGTTGCCAGTTGCCAGCCGTCGAAGCCTGCGCGAGCGGTGGGAAGCCGCCGTCACCGCGCCCGACCCCACTCCCGTCGTCGAGGTCGGCATACCGATGCGTGACGGCGTCGAACTCGCCGCCGACGTCTACCTGCCGGTGGAATCCGCCCGGCCGGCCCCGGCCATCGTCACCATCACCCCCTACGACAAGTCCAGCGGTCTGCTGATCACCTCCGAGGCCCGCTTCTACCAGGAGAACGGCTACGCCTTCGTCGCCGTCGACTGCCGCGGCCGGGGCAAGTCCGAGGGCGAGTGGCGGGCCATCGTCAACGACCACGAGGACGGCCACGACGTCATCGAGTGGGTCGCCGCCCAGCCCTGGTGCGCCGGCAAGGTCGGCATGACCGGGCTTTCCTACATGGGCTGGACCCAGTGGGCCGCGGCCTCCCAGTTCCCGCCCCATCTCGCCTGCATGGTTTCCACCTCCGCCGCGGGCCGCTGGCAGCGCGAGATTCCCTATACCGACGGCTGCTTCCAACTCTACTTCGGCTGGTGGGTCTACCTCGTCCGCCGCCGCATCAGCGAACTCTACGGACTCGGCCAGAACGACTGGAACGCCATCCTCCGCACCCTTCCCATCGAGGCCATCGGCGACTTCATCAACCCATCCGGCCAGACCTGGCGCGACGTGATGGACCGCGACACCCTCGACGACTTCTGGCGCGCCGCCCGCGTCGATGATGCCTACAAGGGCATCGACGTGCCCTGCCTGCACGTGACCGGGTGGTTCGACCTGGAGGACCTGCTCGGCGCATTCGCCCACTACGAGGGCATGATGGCCGACTCCCCGGCCCGGGACCGTCAGCACCTGATCGTCGGTCCCTGGAGCCACGGCAACGCCCGCAATCCCCACCACAGCTACGCCGGCGACCACATCGCCGCCGAGGCCGCCGTGGACATGGATGCGGTGCACCTCCGGTGGTTCGACCACTGGCTCAAGGGGGTCGCCAACGGCGCGGAGTCGGACCCGCCCGTCCGCCTGTTCGAGACCGGCGCCAACGTCTGGCGGGAGGACCTGCCGTGGTCCGCCGACCGGCCGACGGCCTCGCTCTTCCTCCGCTTCGGCGGCGGCGAGGGCGCGCTCGCCGGCGAGACCGGGGCGGCGGAACCACCCCGCTCCTACCGCTACGACCCGCAGGACCCTGCCCCCACCCAGATCGACGTCGAGCTCTACCCGGTGCAGGACGTCCCGCTCGACCAGACCGCTGTCGAGGCCCGCCCCGACGTCCTCACCTGGACCAGCGAGCCGCTCTCCGGAGAGGTCGTCGTCTCCGGCTGGCCGCACCTCGAACTCTTCGCCGCCAGCGACTGCGACGATACCGAGTGGCACGTCAAGCTGACCGACGTCGGCCCGGACGGCCGCTCGATGAAGGTCTGCCAGGGTTGCCTGCGCGCCTCCTACCGCGATTCGCTGCAGCACCCGTCGCCGCTGACGCCCGGCGAGATTCACCGCTTCCTCGTCGAGCTCTGGCCGGTCCACCACTGCTTCCTGCCGGGTCACCGCATCCGGGTCTCCGTCACCAGCAGCGATTTTCCCTGGTTCGCCCGCAGCCTCAACCAGTTCGGGCCGCTCAAGAGCCAGTCCGAGCCGAAGATCGCGGTCAACACCATCCACCACGGCGGGGATCATGCGTCGCGGATCATCCTGCCGATCCAGCGCGGCGTCCTGCCCAGCTAGCGAAGGAGAACCTGTCCCATGCGCGTGCTCATCTCCGCCGACGCCGAGGGCGTCTCGGGCATCACCAACACCGACGAGATGCTCTACGGCAAGCCCTACTACGAGTTCCTGCGGGACATGATGACCGCGGACGTGAACGCGGCCATCGCCGGCGCGTTCGACGGCGGCGCGACGGAGGTGGTCGTCAACGACAGCCACTGGACGATGACCAACGTCAAGATCGAGTCCCTCGACCCTCGCGCCGACCTCATCAAGGGCTTCCACAAGCACCTCTGCATGGTCGAGGGCGTGCAGGACGCCGACGCCGTCTTCTTCCTCGGCTATCACTGCCGCACCGGCGACTCCGACGGCGTCGGCAACGAGACCATCCTCGGCCGGGAGATCGTCGAGATCCGGATGAACGGCAAACCGGTCGGGGAGTCCGAGATCAACGCCGCCGTGTGCGGGGATTTCGGCGTGCCGGTCGTCTTCGCGTCCGGCGACCACCTCTACGAGCGGGAACTGCGGGAAACCCTCCCTGCCGTCGAGTTCGGCCTCACCAAGTACGCCCTCGACCGCTGGACCGCCCGCCTGCTTTCGCTCGAGCGCGCCCGCGAGAACATCCGCGGCGCGGCCCGCAGGGCCGTCATGCGCGCCCTCACCGGCGCTTTCGAGCCCTACCGGCTTCCGGGCCCGGTCACTCTCTCGGTCACCTTCTCGTCCACCGCCGAGGCCGTCATGGCCTCGCTCGTTCCCGGCTCCGTCCGCGAGAACCCCCGCACCGTCACGGTCTCCGCCGCCACCGCCACCGAGGCGTGGAAGGCGTTCTTCGCCGTCCTGCTGCTCGGCTGGAGCGCGACCGACGAGGTCTATGGCTAGCAGGTCCCGCGCTGGCGATCCCGCCTGGCCGGACCGGTTCCGCCTTGCCCTCGACCACGCCGCGGCCGCCCGCGGCGACGGCCGGGTCATCGCCTGTGGATTCACCGGCAACGTGGACCGGGTGGCCGCGCTCGACGGGCCCCTCCTTGCCGCCCTGCTCGCCGGGCACGGCCCCTTCCCGGGGCGGGATCCGGTGGTGCGCGCCGGAACAGTCGACGAACTGCTCGCAGGCATCGTCCAGTGCGTGCGCTCCGGACGCGGCATCGACCTGCCGGTCGAGGACCCTGCGGTCCAGCAGTGGCTCCTGCGCCGCGCCCCGGGCCGCTCCCAGGTCGGGGGCACTGGCGCACAGGCCGCGGTCACCCTCGACCGCCTCGGCTTTCCCGCCCTGCTTCACCTCACCGGCCGCGCCCCGGAGCAGATCGCGGCGCTGGGAGAGGGCCGCCTCCTGTCGGTCGCCGCCGGCGACGGCCTGCTCCCGGCCGATCGCGCCGCCCGGCCCGGTGACCCGGTCATGTGGCACGTCGCCCTGGAGTTCGCGGCGGGCGTGCCGATCCCGGATGCCGCCGGCGGCGGCGCGGCTCCGGCCGGAGACCGGGTCATCGTCTCCCATGACCCCGTGAATGCCGACTTCCGCATCGACCCTGCCTTCGCCGGGGAGGTGGCCGCGGCGGGTTCGCGCATTCCCGCCGTGCTGATCTCCGGCTTCAGTCAGGTCGTCGATCCGGCCTGCCTTGGCCGCGTGCTCGCCGACGCCGCGGATGTCGTCGGCGAGTGGAAGCGCCGCAATCCCGGCCTGCTGGTCCATCTCGAACTCGGCGCGATGCCGCGGGCCGACATGCTCCGCGAGGTGCTCGGCGCGCTCGCCCCGCTCGTCTCCAGCATCGGCCTCAACGAGGACGAACTCCGCGATCTCGCCCGGTCCCCGCGGGAGCGTGGCCCATTCGGCTGGCCGCAGCGGGCTTCCGCCCTGCTGCATCTCGGCGAGCGGCTTCCCACCCCGCGCCTCGGGCTTCACACCCGCGACGGCTGCCTGTCGCTCACCACCGGCGACCCCGCCGCCGAGGAGCGCGCGCTCCTGTTCGGCGCCCTCGCCGCCGCCGCCCGCGTCCGCCTCGCGCGGTTCCCCACCATCGAGGACTGCCGCGAGACTCTCGCCGCCGCCAGCATTCGTCCGCTCCCGGTGGTCCCCGCGATCGCTGGCGGGAACCGGGCGATGGTCGTCGTGCCGGGGCTGGCCGTCGCTCCCGAGGCAGCCTCGGTCGGGCTCGGCGACACGTTCACCGGCGCCGTGCTCGCCTCCCTCTCCGCGCCGTGAGCCCGTTGGCCGCCGCTTTTCCGATCCGGCGGTTCCGGCGATAATCGGGGCCAGCATGCCGGAAGGCACGAGCGCTGAAGCGGAGAGGGACCACCATGACCGTTTTCGAGATCACCGAACGCAACCGCCTCCTTCGCCTTGCCAAGCGCGGGGCCTACGACCGGGAGACCATCTACCCCATCGTGGATGCCGGCCTGGTCTGCCATGTCGCCTACGAGATCGACGGCCAACCCTACGCGATGCCCACCCTCGTTGCCCGCGACGGCGACACCATCCTGCTGCACGGCCACGGCACCAACCGCAGCCTGCTCCACGTCGGCGCGGGCAACCGCTGCTGCGTCACCGTCACCCACACCGACGGCATCGTGCTGGCCCGGTCGATCTTCAACCACTCGATCAACTACCGCTCCGCGATGCTCTACGGGACAGGACGGCTGATCGAGGACCGCGACGAGAAGATCGCCGCCCTCTACCGCTTCACCGAAAAACTGCTGCCCGAGCGCTGGGACGACGTGCGCCCCATGACCGAGCAGGAACTCAAGGCCACCGCGATCATCGCCGTGGAAATCGAGCAGGCTTCCTCGAAGATTCGCGAGGGGATGCCCAAGGACGAACCCGAGGACCAGTCCTTCCCCTGCTGGGCTGGCGTCATTCCCGCCCGCACCGTCTACGACGATCCCGTGGCCGACGAGCACACCCCCGCGGACATGCCGGTTCCCGCGTACCTGTCCGCCTGGTTGGCCGAGCGCCGGTAGCCCGGGCCGCACCCCGGCGGCCCCGCCGGGTCCCGGGGTGCATCCGTTTTCCGCAATCAGCCGTAAACCCCGGCAACCACGGCGCGCCGCCCTTCGCGAGGAACGGGGGCGCGCGGGATGGCCGCGGCCGCCGGGATGTTCTTCCCGGTTGCGGCGCGCAGGCGTGAGGGCCGCGCGCCGCGGAGCCGCGCCGCCGGCGCCGTGGCCGCGGGCGCGCTGCCCCGCCGTCCGCGTGCCGCCGGGATGGGGCGGCGCCGGGACGGGCAGGTTCCTCCTTGACCGGCGAAAGCCGCCGGCCGCATCGGGCGGAGGAGCGAGATGTCGAGGGGAGGGGTGGCCCGGAGCGTCCGGGCCGCGGCGGGGCTGGCCGCGTTGACCGCGCTGGTCTCGCTGCTCGCGGCGCTCTGCGGAGCCGTGGACCGGCCCGCGCCCGCCGCCGCGGGCTGGGGCGGATGGATCGCCGCCGAGCAGGCGAACGTCCGCTCCGGGCCCGGCGTCTGGTCCGAGGTCACCGGCCACGCCTGGCTCGGGGAGTGGGTCGACATCAGCGCCGGCCCGAGCGACGGCGGCTGGTACGAGGTGGCCGCCCCCGCCGCCTTCGGCTGGATCGACGGCGGCCTGCTCGCCTTCGACGCTCCCCCCGGCGCCAGCGCGGCCGGCGAGCGCTGGCTCGATGTCGACCGCGGCGACGGCGTCGTCACTCTCTACGATGGCGAGACTCCCGTTCGCACCTGGTGGGGCGTGATGAGCGCCGACCCCTCCGACGACGGCTTCTACGCCACCGCGCTCGGCACCTTCCACATCTACGAAATGAACGAGTCCCTCGCCTGGACCGACTGGGGACAGGCCTGGATCTCCCACTGGGTCGGCTTCGACGCCGACCGCATGAACGGCTTCCATTCCTTCCTGCTCGACGAATCCGGGGGGGTTGTCGAAGGCGGCGACAGCCCCACTGGCGGCTGCGTCGCCCTGCCCCCGGCAGCCGCCGCCGAACTCTTCTGGTCCGTCTCCCCCGGCATGCGGGTGGAGGTGCACTGGTAGCATTCGAGAATCAGGACGATCGCCGGGGGAGCAGGCAGACGGTGCAGGTGCTGATTCCAGCCGCGGGGCCCGGGCCAGATCCCGGTGTGATCCCGCCCGCCTTCGCCGATGTGCACGGCTCCCCCGCCATTGCCCACGCCATCCGGACCTGCCTGCTGGCCCAGCCCGACGCGCGCGTGGCGGCGGTGCTCGACCGCGAGCAGGATCGCCGCTTCGGTCTCCGCGCCATCCTCGCCCGCGAGGCGCCCGGGTGCGCCATCGCGCTCGCCGGGGGCCCGACCTGTGGCGCGCTCTGCACCGCCATGCTCGCCGCCGATCTCATCGATCCGTCGGACTCCCTGGTGGTGGTCCTCGCCGATGTGTTCATCGCGGGCGGCATTGCCGACGCCCTCGCCGGATTCGAGAACTCCAAGGCCGAGGCCGGAGTGATCGTCTTTCCCGCGACCGGTCCGCGCTGGTCGTACGCACGGCTCGACGATCGCGGCCACGTCGCCGAAGTCGTGGAAAAAAGCCCGATTTCGGAGTTTGCCACCGCTGGCGTCTACTGGTATCGTCATGCCGCGTCGTTCCTGCGGTCGGCCGAGGCCGCCATCCGGAACGACCGGGCTTTCGACGGCCGGTTCTACATCGCGCCATCGCTCAACGAAATCGTCGCCGCGGGAGGGGTCGTCCGCCACTGGCTGGTTGAACGCGACCGCTTCCACGCGTTGTCCTTGCCGGAGGACGTGGCCCGCATGGCCGCGCTGCTGGCTCCGGACGCGGATACCCTGGGGGACCGATGAACGAGGTCACGCTGGTCATCCCGATGGCGGGGTCGGGCCGCCGGTTCCGGGAGGCCGGTTTCGCCCTGCCCAAGCCCCTCATCCGCATTCTCGGCCGCCCGATGATCGAGTGGGTGCTGGAGTCCATCGCGTGGCCGGAGGCCCGGGTGGTCCTGATCGCCCAGCGCGCCGACGTGGCCGCCGATCCCGAGGCCGTCGCGGCGGTGGAGCGGCGATGGCCCGTGACGTGGGTGTTGCTCGACGGGCAGACCGAAGGCACCGCCTGCACGGTGCTCGCCGCCGCCGAGGCCATCCCGCCGGACCGCCCGATGCTGATGACCATCTCCGATGCCTGCATCGCCGGCGGGGTCGAGACCATGCTCGAGGACGCGGCGGCCCGCGATCTCGACGGGTCGCTCTCGGTCTTTCCCGATTGGGGCGATCCCAAACTCAGTTTCGCGCGGCTTGGCGACGACGGCCTCGTGGCCGAGGTTGCCGAAAAGCGCCCGATCAGCACCCTCGCGAGCGCGGGGCAGTACTACATCCGCCGTCCGGCGCAGTTCTTCGATGGCGTTCGCCAGATGATGGCCGCCGGGGATCGGGTCAACGGCGAGTTCTACACCTGTCCCGTCTACAACTACCTCATCCGCGGCGGCGCCCGCATCGGCGCCTTCGAGATTCCCGCCTCCGCGTTGTGGGCGCTCAACACCCCGGACGACCTCGACCTCTTTCTTCGCCGCCTCGACGAGCATGGCGGCGAGGTGCGTCCCTGATGACCCCTCCGGGCGGCCACGCCGAGCGCATCCTTGCCCATCGCGGCTGCTGGCGTGACCGTGCCGAGCAGAACACCCCCGGCGCCCTCGGCGCCGCCCTCGCCGCGGGCTTCGGCATCGAGACCGATCTCCGCGACCGGTCCCGCCGCATCGTCATCTCCCACGACATGCCGGGCCCCGATGCCCCGTTGCTGGATGACGTCCTGTCGCTTCCGGTCGCCGCCCTCGGCGGCCCGCTCGCCCTCAACATCAAGGCGGACGGCCTCGCCCGCACTTGCCGGGACCTGCCGTCCGCGGTCCTCGAACGCGCCTTTTTCTTCGACATGGCCGTGCCCGACATGCGGGAATGGCTCGGTCTCGGCCTCCCCGTGTTCACCCGCCACAGCGATGTCGAGACCGTGCCCGTCCACTACGCCGCCGCCGCCGGGGTCTGGATGGACGAGATGCTGGGGCCGTGGATCACCGGGAGCGACATCGCGCGCCACCTCGAACGCGGCAAGCGCGTGGGGCTCATCTCGAGCGAACTCTATGGGAGGCCACACCATCGCCTCTGGGCCGCCGCCCGCGACCTCGGGTCGCCGGACGTCATGATCTGCACCGATCTCCCGGAGGACTGCCTGCGGTTTCTCGAAGGAGTCGCGGACGGCCCATGACCGCACCTCCGGTCCACGTGCTCCTTGCCGGCAAGGCCGGCGACCCGTGGGCGCTCGAGCAGGCCCTGCGGCGGGTAGCGCTCCTGCGGCAGGCCGGGCTGGCGGGCCGCGTCGTGGTCTCCATCGGGGCGGCCGTCGGCGATCTCGTCCTCGTCCCGCGGGATGCCATCCTCGCCCTTTCGCTGGAACTTGCGCTCCCGCCCTTTGACCGCGGCGTTTCCGCCGCCGGCAGCGACGGCCACGCGAACGTCACGCTCGGCCTTTCGCGCTTCGACGACGACGACGCCGTCCTGCTCATCTCCGCCGCCGAACCACCGGTCTGGTTCGAATTCGAGGGGGCCATCGCCGCATTCTCCCGACTGCCGCCGCCCGTGTTCGGTCCCTTCCGCCGCCGCATCGTCACCGGGGGCGCCCTGCCGGTGCACCCGCTTTTCGTGCGCGATCAGGCGTTGCTCGGGACGGCTGGCGATCTCCGTCGGTTGGTCTCCTTCGAGGATCCCGCGGCATCCCTGCCGGACGGTGCGGGCGTGAGCCGCGAGCAGCGGGTCTTTTCCGCTCCGTGGCTGGAGCGGTTGCCATGGTCCGGCCCGTTTTTCAGGGCCGTGCCGCCGATGTTCCACAGCGCCAACCATGAGGATGGATTGCGCCACTTCGGCGCGCTCCTCTCCAGTCCGCTCGCGCTCCGCGCCATTCAAGACTCGCTGGTGATCCAGCGCGACGCCCTTCACCCCGCCTTCATGCAGCCCGACCCCGGCCTTGGGCCGTCGCTTGCCGCCATGCCGGGCGCCACGCTGCGCCGGTTTCTCGGCGGCATTCCGTTCCGCGGCATCGCCGGGATGCATTCGTGGGAGGGATTCTGGACCGCCGAACTTCTGGCCCCGGCCCGGGTGGAGGAATTGCTCGCGCTCCCGGTGCATGTCGTGCGCGGTCCCTCGCTGCTCGACATGTTCGGCGGCGTCCTCGCCGAGCCGGGCGCGGACTCCCCTGATCGTTGGTCGGCGGCCGAGACCCACATGCAGTTGCTTCATCTGGTGCAGGGTGTGGCCGGAGAGGAGGATGCGCGGCTCGGCGCTTTCCACCATTTCGAGGTCGAGCGCCTTCGCCAGGTCCGCGGCGCGTCCCTCCAGCGCGGGCTGGCCGATCCAGGTGGAAAGCACGACGCGCCCGGCCAATCCCTCCTCCCGCAACTCGGCGGCAAGGCCGAGGGTGACCGCCACGTCGTCCTGGTTGCGAATCGCGCCGCAGATCAGGATATGGGCGGGCGTCGGAGCCGCGCATCCTCCTCTCCGGCCACACCCTGCACCAGATGAAGCAACTGCATGTGGGTCTCGGCCGGTTCGTCCCGGACGATCTCGTGCTCAAGCTGCGAACCGACAAGATCCGGAACAATTCCGGGTATGCGTCGGCCATCCGGGCGTGGCCGACGTTGCCGCCCTCCCGGATTCCCGAGTTCGGCCGGCGGATCG
>JBJTKE010000199.1:0-1646 GCA_046096285.1 Chloroflexota bacterium | reverse complement strand
CGGCGGGCGCGATCGTGATCCTGGTCGCGATCTGGACGGTGACGGTCGGACGGAAGTATGCGAAGCCCGGCTACGTCGGCAAGATCATCCTGAAGGCGCTGCCGCTGTCCGACGCGCAACTGTTGCGGAAGGGATTCGTCGGCGCGCTGCTGAATCCGAAGGACCTGGCGGTGTCGGTCGCGCTGGGCGTTCACCTGGGGCTGCTCGATCCGGGACCGCGGGAGTCGATCTTCATCGTCCTGGCGATCATCGCCGTGGCGATCCTGCCGCTGCTGATCCCGGTGATCGTGGCGGCGCGGGGCGGCGACCCAGCGCGCAGCGCGCTCTACCGGCTGGATGCGTGGATTCGCGCCAACCTGCCGCTGGCGTCGGCGATCGTGCTGCTCCTGATGGGCGCCAACATGATCCTCTCGGCGGTGGAGCGTCTGTCACGGGTGTCGTAGCCGCGGCTGGCGCGAGCTGCACGCGGGTTCCGCGCCGCCGGAAAACTGGCCTCCGCCGTGCCCGCGACGCCGGGCGGCTTGCCGGGCGCGGGAGGCGGTGCGGGAAACCGCGTGAGGACAGGCCGGGGAGGCTGGCGGGCCGCCGGCAGGGCGGTCTGGCCCGGGCAGTGGGCGTGGTGTCGGATAATGGGCGTGGCGGGAAGCTGGGACCCGCCGCTTGACGGGCAGACCGGCTGCGCCGGGAACGCCCGGCACGGGAGGACGAGATGGCGGACCGGGCGAAGGCGCTGGTGATCGAGAACGCGCCGTGGCGGGCGAACGCGAATCCGATGATCGTGATGCTGCAGGGCGCCGCCCTGCTGGCGGTTGGGCTGTTCATCCTGTTCATGCCGCAGTCGGCGCAGAACGTGACCCGGTGGCTGATCGGGCTGGTGCTGCTGGTGATGAGCCTGCAGGAGATCGGCAACGGGTTCCGGAACCCGCGGCACCCGTTCATGCCGTTCCAGATGCTGCGGGGCGGGATCGGGGCGACGGTGGGCGTGCTGGTGACGCTGGAGCCGCTGTTCCGGTCGTTCACGCCGCAGGCGGCGTGGCTGGTGCTGGGGCTGGGGATGCTCGCGGTGGGGATCATCGGGCTGGCCGGGGTGCTGTTCAGCCGCTCGGCGGAGGGGGTCCAGATCGAGGCGATCATCACCTCGGCGCTGACGATCGGGCTGGGGTTCGTGCTGCTGTTCTCGAAGGGGTCGGGCAGTGGAACGCCAATGCTGGGCGTGGTGGCGGCCATCGGCGGGGCCGTGCTGCTGATCTATGGCCTGACGATGCTGCGCGGCCGGAACGCCGGCTGAGCGGGGGCCGGGCGGGCGTGAAGGGCAGGCCGCAGTTCTCGCCGCCGCAGCGCGTCGAGATGTGTCCGCCGCACCCGCTGACCTTCGGCCAGCGGGCGCGCACGCTGGCGAGCGACGTCTTTGGTTCGTTGTACGAGGCGAATCCGCCGGCGCTGGCCTCGCAGGTCGCGTACAGCATGGTGTTCGCGCTGCCGTCGATCCTGCTGATGGTGGTGCTGGCGGCGGTGCAGATCGACCTGCGGACCGGGTCAAAGATGGCGGAGTCGATCCGCGGGGCGATCCGCGCGCAGGCGCCGGGCGACCTGCAGGATGTGCTGATCGGGCTGCTCGACACGTCCGTGGACAAGGCCTCGCACAC
>JBJTKE010000198.1:0-5674 GCA_046096285.1 Chloroflexota bacterium | reverse complement strand
CGGTAGCGGACTACGACCGGGGCAAGGTGCTTGATTTGCTGCGGGAACTGGAGTTCCGCACGCTGGCGCCGCGCCTGCCCGAGCAGGCCGCCAGACAGGCCCGGCCGGCGCCCGCCGCGGAGCGCCCGCCGAGCGTCCGCGTCAGCGTCGAGACGCCGGAGCAACTGGCCGTCCTGGCGGCCAGGCTGCGGGAGGCGGGCATGGCCGCGATCGACACCGAGACGACCTCCCTCGACTGGCTTTCCGCCGATCTGGTCGGCATCGCGCTGGCGGTGTCGGCCCATGAGAGCTGGTACGTTCCGCTGCGGCACCGGACGGATGAGCGGCCGCAACTGACGCCGGAGGCGGTGCGGGAGACGCTCGGCCCGATCCTGGCGGACCCGGGCATGAAGCTGATCGCCCACCACTTCAAGTACGCCCTCGGGGTGATGGAGCGGGCCGGATACCAACTGGGGACGCTGGACTTCGAGACGATGCTGGCCGCCTACCTGCTGGGGGAGACGTCGAAGGGACTGAAGGACCTTGCGTTCACCCGGCTCGGCATCGAGATGACCGAAATCTCGGCGCTGATCGGCAGCGGCAAGAACCAGTTGAGCATGAACATGGTCGATTCCAGGGAGGCCGGGGAGTACGCCTGCGGCGACGTGGAGGCGACGTTTGCGCTCTCCGGGGTGTTCCGGGGCGAGATCGCCGAGCAGAATCAGGGGGCGATCCTGCGCGACCTCGAGCAGCCGCTGGTGCCGGTCCTGCTGCGGATGGAGGCGGCGGGCATCGCGGTGGATGTGCCGTACCTGAAGCAGCTTTCGGACGAGATCGGCGACCGCATGGGCGCGCTGGAGGTGGAGATGACGAAGGCGGCGGGACGGCCGGTCAACGTCGGCTCACCGAAGCAACTCGGGGCGTTGCTGTTCGACGAACTCGGGCTGCCGACCGGCAAGAAGACCCGGACCGGCTACTCGGTCGACGCCGACGTGCTGGAGGGGCTGCGGGACAAGCACCCGATCGTGCCGCTGATCCTCGAGCACCGGATGCTGGCCAAGCTGAAGTCCACCTACGTCGATGCGCTGCCGATGCAGGTCAGCCCGCGCGACGGGCGGGTGCATACTAGTTACAACCAGACGATCGCGGCGACGGGCAGGCTGTCGAGCACCGATCCGAACCTGCAGAACATCCCGATCCGCACGGAGATGGGCAAGCGGGTGCGGAGGGCCTTCATCGCGGACCGGAGGGAGCACTACGCGATCGTGCCGGACGCGGTGCTGCTGTCGGCGGACTACTCGCAGATCGAGTTGCGGCTGCTGGCCGACCAGTCGGGGGAGCCGTTCCTGATCGAGGCGTTCAGGCGGGGAGAGGACATCCACCGGGCGACGGCGGCGGTGGTGCACGGCATCCCGGTGGCGGAGGTGACGCCGGACCAGCGGCGGATCGCCAAGACCGTCAACTTCGGGGTGCTGTACGGGATGCAGGCGTTCGGGCTGTCGCGGGATACGGGGTTGCCGCGGGCGGAGGCGCAGGCGTTCATCGACCAGTACTGGGAGCGGCTGCCGGGGGTGCGCGGGTACTTCGACGGCGTGATCGCGTTCGGGTCGAAGAACGGCTACGTGGAGACCCCGATGGGCCGCCGCCGGGCGACGCCGGGACTCGTCAGCGGGAACCGGCAGGTACACATGGCGGCCGAGCGGATGGCGATCAACATGCCGCTGCAGGGCGGAGCGGCCGACATCATGAAACTGGCGATGATCCAGCTGGATCGCGAACTGCGGGCGCGGCCCCGCCTGCAGGCACGGATGTTGCTGCAGGTGCACGACGAACTGGTGCTGGAGGTGTCCGGGGGCGACCTCGAGGAGGCCGCGGCGCTGGTGCGGGAGACGATGCAGGGCGTGGCCGAACTGCGGGTGCCGCTGCTCGTCGAGGTCAGTTCCGGCCCGAACTGGGAGGAGCAGACCGATCTCTGACGGGAGGCCTGCCCAGCCGTGATCTCCTTCGATGCCGATCCTCGCACGCGGCTGGTCGTGTGCGGCTCCGTGATGGCGGCGCTGTCGGTGCTGTGCGGGCTGTTGGCGGCCGACTGGCGGATCGGCTGCCTGCTGGCCGCGCCGGCCATCCTCGGGTACTTCGCGGCGCGGCTGGACTGGCCCCTGTTCGCGGCGGGCATCGGGTTGACGCCGGTGCTTGCCGAGGTGGGGATCGAGGCGGTGCGGTGGTTGCAGGGCGCCGGCGCCGAGGATCTCCAGCTGGCGATGGTGGTGTTGCCGATCGTCGCCCTGCTGCCGCTGGCCGCGGGCACGGTCGGGGCCGCGATCGGCCACGGGGTCCATGGCGGAGACTGGGGCACGGGGCCGCTCAACTGGCGGACGGTGCGGGCGGCCGGGGTGGCCGGGGTCGTGCTGGGGATCGCGCTGCTGGCGATCGGGCAGTCGGCCTGCGGCAAGGCCGGGTATGACCGCTCCGGGGCCTGCACCAGCGAGGACGCCCTGTCCCTCCTCATCGGCGCGATCGCCGGGGCGGTCCTGCTGCGGTCCTGGGTGTGGCCGGTGATGGCGACGGCGGGGGTGGCGGTCAGCGTGGGGCTGTACTCGCTGTTCGCTCCCGGCGCCTGGTGGGGGGTGATGACCGCCATGATGCTGGCGTCGTTCGCCGGGGTGTCCGCGCTGGCGGCGGTGGCGTGGGTGCGGTTTGCGATGGAGGCGGCGGCCATGCTGCGGGCGGGCCGGGAGGCCCCTGTGGGCGCGTGAACCCGGTCCGGCGGCGCGCGGACTCTCCGTTGGTTCCGAAAAGATACTTGAGTCGTCCCGGGCAATCCTGTAAACTGGGGAAAGATGCGCCCGAGGCAGTACGAGTGTTTGGGGAGAGTCGACCGAGCGATGCCAACCTACACCTACCAGTGCGACGACTGCGGCCATTCCTTTGACGCCTTCCAGAAGTTCTCCGACGATGCGCTGACGGTGTGTCCGTCCTGCGAAGGGACGATCCGGCGGGTCATCCAGCCGACGCCGATCGTCTTCAAGGGGTCCGGGTGGTACATCAACGACAGCAAGGGCAAGAACGCCTCGATGTCGTCCGGCAAGGAGGGCGAGGCCTTGGGCGGGGATGCCGAGGCCAAGCCGGCGGCGAAGGCGGAGACCCCGGCCGCCAGCAGCGATGCCGCCGCGGAGACGAAGCCCGCCGCCACGAGTGCGGACGACGGCGCCGCAAAGGCCAAGCCCAAGGCCGCCCCGGCCGCGGCGTCGAGCTAGGGGGAGCGGGCCGGTGCGGCAGTTGTGCTGGTTCACGCCCGAACGCGCCGGGTCGCAGGCGGGAGGTCGCCCATCCTGTTGACGGGGGCGCGCCACGCGGCGCGCCCCTTGCGATGACGCGGGCCGGGGCAGCGGCGCTCGCGGCGGTCGACAGCGAAAGGCGGACCGGATGGTGATGGGACCGGAAATCAGGGCGATCAGGGAGCGGGACCCGGCGGCGCGCAGCACGCTGGAAATCGCGCTGGTTTCCTCGGGGCTTCATGCGCTGGCGATCCACCGGGCGGCGAACTGGCTGTGGCGGCGCGGGTTGCGCCTGCCGGGCCGGATGGTGAGCCAGGCCGGGCGCTTCCTGACCGGGATCGAGATCCACCCCGGAGCGACCATCGGCCGGGGCGTGATGATCGACCACGGCATGGGCGTGGTGGTCGGCGAGACGGCCATCGTGGGAGACGATTGCAACATCTTCCAGGGCGTGACCCTCGGGGGCACCGGCAAGGAGAGCGGCAAGCGGCATCCGACGCTGGAGCGCGGGGTGACCGTCGGGGTGGGCGCGAGCGTGCTCGGGGCGATCACCATCGGCGAGGGATCGAAGATCGGGGCGGGGTCGGTGGTGCTGCGGGACATGCCGCCGCACGCGACCGCGGTGGGCATTCCGGCGCGGGTGGTGAGTTGGCGGGATCCGAGCAGCGGCGAGATGCGCCGGGTCGAGAAACTGCCCGACCCGGACCGCGACACCATGCTCTCGCTGGTGCAGCGGATCGAGGACCTCGAGGAGAAGGTGCGCTCGCTGCAGGGGATCCACGATGCCCCGGAGCGCGACCACGCCGTGCGGCATCTCTCCGACTGGTGAGCGGGTCCGGGCGCGGGTCCGGGACGCGGGCGCGCGATTGCCGTTTTCGCGCGCTGCGGTACGCTTTGGTGCAGGAATCGGCAGGCCGGAACGTGCTGCCCGGAGGAGGCCACGGATGACCGCCCCCGCGGGGACCATTCGCATCTACAACACGCTGTCGCGCCGGAAGGAGCCGTTCGAGACGATCGAACCGGGGAAGGTGCGGATGTACGTCTGCGGGGTGACGCCCTACGACAGCGCGCACATCGGGCACGGCATGTCGATGACCGTGTTCGACATCATCCGGCGCTACCTCGAGCATCGCGGGTATGCGGTGCGGCACATCCAGAACTTCACGGACATCGACGACAAGATCATCGCCCGCGCCAACCGCGAGGGGATCGATCCGAACGACCTGACCGAGGATCTGATCTCGCAATGGCATGCGGAGACCGCCGAACTCGGCGCACTGCCAGCCACCCACTACCCGCGGGCGACGCAGGAGGTGGGGCCGATCATCGAGATGATCGAGGGGCTGATCGGGAAGGGGCACGCCTACCCGGTCGATGGCGACGTCTACTTCCGGGTGCGCTCGTTCCCGACCTACGGAAAACTGAGCCACCGTGACCTCGACGACCTGCTCTCCGGCGCGCGGATCGAGGTCGACGAGCGGAAGGAGGATCCGCTGGATTTCGCGCTGTGGAAAGCGGTCAAGCCGGGCGAGCCGTCGTGGGATTCGCCGTGGGGACCGGGGCGGCCGGGCTGGCACATCGAGTGCAGCGCGATGAGCAGCACCTATCTCGACGGGATGGTGGACATCCACGGGGGCGGGGCGGACCTGATCTTCCCGCATCACGAGAACGAGATCGCGCAGTCCGAGGCCTTTCTCGGGCACGAGCCGTTCGCGCGGTACTGGGTGCACAACGGCCTCGTGAAGGTCGGCGCGGACAAGATGAGCAAGTCGCTCGGCAATTTCGTCCGGCTGCGCGACATCCTCGACCGGGGGCTCGGCCCCGCCTTCCGGCTGATGGTGCTGCAGGGGCACTACCGTGCCCCGCTGACCTACAGCGAGGACGGGCTGACCGCGGCCGAGCGCGGACTGGAGCGGTTGCGGCTCGCGGCGGACCCGGACGCGCCGGCTTCGGAGGCCGATGGCGACGGCGGCGAGGACCTTGCGACGCTGGCGGCGGAGAGCGACCGCCGCTTCCACGAGGCGATGGACGACGATTTCAACTCCCCCATCGCCGTCTCGGTGCTGTTCGATCTCGGCCGGGCGATCAACCGGGCGCGGGCGGGCGGCGCGGATGTGGCGGCGGTCGAACCGGCGCGGGCGAAACTGGTCGAACTGGCGGGGGTGCTGGGGGTCGATCTCGCGCCCGCCGAGGTGGACGCCGGAAACGCCGCGCCGTTCATCGACCTGCTGCTGCGGGTGCGCGGGGAGTTGCGCGCGGCGAAGCAGTGGGCGCTCTCGGACCTGATCCGCGATGAACTGGCCGGGCTCGGCGTGACCGTCGAGGACACCGCAGGCGGCGCCACCTGGAGCGCGAAGCGCGGCTGATCCGGGCCGCTCGGCACGGTGAACGATGCGGGCGGGGGAGGGCGCCCCGCC
>JBJTKE010000197.1:0-3486 GCA_046096285.1 Chloroflexota bacterium | reverse complement strand
GGGTTACAAGGGAGACCCTGGAGCGCGCGGCGAGGCCGGCCTGAAAGGCGACCGCGGCCCCGCGGGCGAGCGTGGCGCGGCGGGTGAGCGCGGCGCGGCGGGGGCGCAAGGCCCCAGGGGAGAGGCTGGCGGGCACGGTGCGCCGGGAGCGAAGGGCGACAAAGGCGAGCCCGGCGCGCGCGGCGAGATGGGGCCGCAGGGCCATCGCGGCGCCGACGGCGCGGCCGGCGCGCAAGGGCCGAAGGGTGAGAAGGGTGAAGCCGGGGCTCGCGGCGAGGCCGGTCTGAAGGGCGAGCGCGGCCCGGCCGGCGAACGCGGTGGCGCGGGCCCACAGGGCGCCCGGGGCGAGGCCGGGGCGCACGGCGCTCCCGGCGCGAAGGGCGAGAAGGGCGACCCGGGTGCTCGCGGCGAGATCGGTCCGCAGGGCCCGCGCGGGGAGAAGGGCGAGCCGGGCTCGGCGGGTGCAATCGGGCTTGCCGGGGCCATTGGCGCGATCGGGCCAATGGGTCCTCGGGGCGAGAAAGGCGAACAGGGCGAGCGCGGCGCCGCCGGGCCGCAAGGCCCCAGGGGCGAGGCTGGCGTGCATGGAGCCGCCGGTCCTCAGGGCCTGAAGGGTGAAGCCGGCGCGCACGGAGCCGCCGGTCCGCAGGGAGCAAAGGGCGAAAAGGGCGAACCCGGAGCCCGGGGTGAAGCCGGACTCAAGGGCGATCGTGGACAGGTGGGCGAGCGGGGTCCCGCTGGCGAGCGCGGCGCGGCCGGCCCGCAGGGGCCAAAGGGAGAGGCAGGCGCCCACGGCGCGGCAGGCCCGCAGGGTGCGCGGGGCGAAAAGGGCGAACCCGGCGCGCGCGGCGAAGTCGGTCCGCACGGAGCAAAGGGAGAGACTGGCGCGGCTGGCGCGCGGGGCGAGCAGGGCCCGCGCGGCGAGAAGGGCGAGCCGGGCGCCGCTGGAACGCGCGGCGAAATGGGTCCGCAGGGACCGAAGGGCGAGGCAGGCGCACGCGGTCCGGCGGGCGAGGCCGGCTCGGCTGGCGAGCGCGGGCTCCGCGGCGAGGCCGGGCCACAGGGTCCTCGGGGCGAGCAGGGTCTCAAGGGCGAAAAGGGCGACCGTGGACCTGCCGGCGAGCGGGGTCCCGCGGGCGAGCGCGGTCCGGCGGGAGCGGCCGGCGTTGCCGGAGCGGTGGGCATTCGCGGGCTCGGCGTCGAAGCGGCGCGGGTCCGGGAGGAGATCTGCCGGGTTCACGCCGGCCAGTCCGAGGCCTGCACCATCATGTGCCGCCGCAACGAGCATGCGATCACCGGCGGCTTCGAGTTCGACAAGGGCATCAACGTTCGCGTGAGCCGGCCAGTCACCAACGAGGACGGCATCCTCATCGGCTGGACCGTGACCGCGGACAACGAGACGAGGGACGAGATCATCGGCAACACCTTCGTCACCTGCGCCTGACCCGCGGGGCGGCAAGGACGACGCTCGGGCAGGGGCCGCCGGTTGACCGGCGGCCCCTGCCCTGCCCGGGCCGGCCGCTCCCGGCCTCGCTCGTTCGGGCAGCCGCGCCGGACCGCTCGCCCGGTCGTCCTGCATGGAAGGGAAGGACGGTATACTGTCCGGAGCCGGGGACTTCACGGTTCCCGGCGCTGTCCCGGTTCGAGCTGCGCCGTGAGGTGACCCCCAGCCATGTTCCGCTGCAAGGTGTGCGGTTGGATTCACGAGGGCGCGACGCCCCCCGCCGAGTGCCCGTCGTGCGCCGCGACGCCCGACCGCTTCCGGCCGATGGATCTCTCCGAAATCAACGCCGCGACCGGCGAACTCGCCTCCTACGGCGTGGCCGGTCAGGGTTTCGACGACATCGAACTCGAAACCGGCAGGCGCATCCGCCTGCTGGCCTTCGTGGACGCCTCGTTTTACGCGCCGTTCGTCCAGCGGTCCGGTCCCCGGTACCCCATCTATACCGGCGACCCGCAGTGGTTCCAGGACAACATCCCGTGCATGACGGCCTGCCCGTCGCACACCGACATCTCGCGGTACATCGCGCTGATCGCGGACGGCCGTTACGCCGATTCCTACGAACTCAACCGCGAGTGCAACGTCTTCCCGGGCTGCCTCGGCCGCATGTGCGCCCGGCCCTGCGAGGAGGCGTGCCGGCGGAAGGAAATCGACGCCCCCATCGGCATCTGCTACCTCAAGCGGGTCGCCTCCGACTTCCGCGGCGAGACCCGCCGCGAGTCCCCGCCGCCGCCGAACGGGCTGACCGCCGCCGTCATCGGCGCCGGCGCGAACGGCCTGACCACCGCCCGCCAACTGGCGCGCAAGGGGTACAGGGTCACCGTTTTCGAGCGTTACCCGGTGCCGGGCGGCGTGATGTGGGCGGGCGTTCCCGAGTGGCGCCTCCCGCGCGACGTCATCCTGGACGAGGTGCAGCAGATCGTCGATCTCGGCATCGACATCCGCTACAACACCGAGATCGGCAAGGACATCACCCTCGCGGAACTCTCCGACTCCTACGATGCAGTGGTCATCTCCGCCGGATGCCAGATTCCGCAGGAACTCGGCGTGTCCGGCGAGGATTTGCAGGGCGTGGTCTCCGGCCTGAAGTTCCTCGAAGACGTGAGCATGGGTCTGGAGGATGTCTGGGTCGGCCGCCGGGTGGTCACCGTCGGCGGCGGCTTCACCTCCATGGACTGCGTGCGGACGGTGCTCCGCATGGGCGCCGAGGCCTCGATCATGACCTACCGGCGCTCGATCCAGGAGATCCCGGTCGACGAGATCGAACTCGAGGAGGCCGAGATCGAGGGCGTGGAGATCATGTACATGGTCTCCCCGGTGCGGGTCGTCGGCGAGTACGGCCGGGTCGTCGGCATCGAGATGATCCGGAACGACCTGGGCCCGCCCGACGAAAAGGGCCGCCGCCGGCCGGAGCCGGTGGCCGGCTCCGAGTTCATCATCCCCTGCGACATGGTGCTGGTCGCCATCGGCCAGCGGCAGGACAAGGCGCTGCTCACCGGCGTCGACGTCGAGACCGACCGCCGTGGCGTTCCCCTCCTCGACCAGAACCTGAAGACCCAGCTGCCCAACGTGTGGGCGGCCGGCGACTACGTGGTCAATCCGACCAACTTCATCTCCTCGATCGGCGAGGGCAAGCGGGTGGCGGAGCACATCGACGCCGAACTCCGCAGCGCCCGGCCGCCGGTGAAGGACATGGAGATCACCCGCATCCCCACCGAGTACATCGCCACCCCGAACCCGCTCGTCTCGGAGGGCATCGCCGAGTGGAGCCTCACCGCGATGAGCCGCCGCCTGGTCTGGGGCGACGACTACACCGGGGTCGGCCGCCAGATGATGCCCAGCCTGCCGATCGACTCCCGCGGCATCCAGACCGGCGACACCACCCTCGAGGTCGAGATCGGCTACACCAAGCCGATCGGCTTCGAGGAGGCAAAGCGCTGCCTGCAGTGCCAGCTCAACATCTTCATCGACGGCAACCGCTGCAT